>DATLVQ010000082.1:0-14645 GCA_035577325.1 Bryobacteraceae bacterium
CGAGCCGCCGCCGGGATTCGGGATCCCGCGTGCAGATCCTGTCCACGAACACCGCGATGCGCCGTTACCGGTTCCCGCGCCGCCCCCGCACGTCTCCGCGGCACCGCCGCCACCCGCCGCGCCGTCGCCATCGAGGGCGCCCGACCCGCCACCGTCAAAGGGTTCGGATGGATCGGATAAGGGTAACGGGAAACACTGACGCCCCTGCAAATCGACGGGTCCCTGAATACAGATTGCACAACTGATTCTGGATAACTGAATTTTGCGTTATCGGCGTTAATCCGCGTTGATGTGCGGCCCGCCACAATCGCGAGTGATGACTGAGCGCTTCCTACAAACCTAGTGGTCCCGGTCCGTCACCAGATCCGTAATCCCGTGCAGCGCGCGCTGATAAGGCGATTCCGGAAACTCTCCGATCGCCTGCCGCGCTTTGTCGGTGAACGCCAGCGCCCGCTCGCGCACGCGCTCGATGCCGTTGTACTTCTCGATCAGCCCGAGTATCTGCCGCAGCGGCACGTTTTCGTAATGCCGGTCGGCCAGCACGCGCTCCACTGAACGGCGCTCGTCAGCCGACGCGTGTTCGAGCGCGTACACCAGCGGCAGTGTGACTTTCCCTTCGCGCAGATCACCGCCCACCGGCTTGCCCAGTGTCTTTTCGCGCGCCGTGAAATCCAGCACATCGTCCACTAGCTGGAAGGCCATCCCCAGATTCCAGGCGTAATCGCCGAGCTTTTCCTCGGTCTGTGAATCCGCGCCCGCCACCAGCGCTCCCAGCTTGGCACACACCGAGAACAGGCACGCGGTCTTGCGATCTACCAACTCCATGCAGTCTGCTTCTGTGACATCAATGCGCCCGATGCGCTCCAGCTGCAACAGTTCGCCCTCGACCATCATCTGCGTCAGGCCGATCAGCAGATCCAGCACATGAAAATTGCGCTCGCGCAGCGCGATCTGGAAAGCCTGCATGTACAGCCAATCGCCGGCCAGCACGCACGTATGATTGCCCCACTGCACATTTGTCGACGGACGGCCCCGACGCGTCTGCGCAGCGTCGATCACGTCGTCATGCACCAGCGTAGCCGCGTGAATCATCTCGACCACGGCGCCCATGCGGATCGCGCTCTCCCCGCCGTCGCCAATCAGTCTCGAGGAAAGCAAAAGCAGCGAAGGACGCAGGCGTTTTCCGCCGGCCTCTTGCAGATACTGGCCGATCGCGGTGATGGCATCGACGGAGGCAACCGATTCCCGGTGGATCTCCTTCTCAACCAGCACGAGATCGTCCCTGACGAGCTCGAAAACTTCACGCGCCGTCAGAGCCTGGCCCAGCTTCCCTAATCCCATGAGAATTCAACCAGTTTACCCGTTAGATGTGCGTGCCGCAAATAAAGCCGTACGTTTAACGGGCGCCACTCCGAGTGGCCTTCTGGTAGGGGTTAGTTTGCTAGCACCTGAAACCTGGCACCTAACACCTCGCCGAGCGACGTCAGGAGCGACGCGCTTTACCCCATCCACTCGGGATGATGCGCGGTGCCGTCGAATTGCGAAGTGGTCTTGAACGGCTCATACTTACCGGTCATGGCGGCTTGTTCGGTCTTGGCGAGGAGCTTCGAAATGGCCGCCTGGCTCATGGGCTTGAACGTGCGCGCGGCTTCGAAGGCCTGATCCAGGCGCTCCATCGACTCGCAGCCGTTGATCACGACCGACGTGGGCAGCGTCAGCGCATAGTGTAGGCATTCAATGGGCGTGACTGCGCCGCTCTTCAGCACATTGCCATCGCCCATCGGTTTCATCCCCAGCACCGCGATGCCTTCTTTAACCAGCCGCGGCACCACCTGATGCCCGAAGCTGCGGAAGTGCGCGTCCATGACGTTGAGCGGCATCTGGCAGGCGTCGAAATGGAATTTGTTGTGCGCGGCCACCTCGAGCATGCGCAGATGCACGACCGGATCCTTGTGTCCTGTGAACCCGATGTACCGGATTTTGCCCGCCTTCTTGGCCTCAAGCAGAGCTTCGAGCGAACCGCCCGCAGCGAAAAACCGGTCCGGATCCTCCATGCGAATATTTTCGTGGAACTGCATTAGATCAATGCGGTCGGTCTGCAGACGGCGCAGGGATTCCTCAATCTGCCGCGCGGTCGAATCCTTAGTGCGCCCATCGAACTTGGTCATGAGGAACGCCTTCTCGCGATACCCGTCGCGCAGCGCCTTCCCCATGCGAATTTCACTCTCACCGTCGTGGTAGTCCCAGCAGTTGTCGAGAAAGTTCATGCCGCGGTCGAGGGCGCTGCGGATGATACGAATGCCTTCGTTCGCGTCCTTAGGCCGCCCGATATGATGGCCGCCGAGCCCGATAGCCGAGACCTTTTCGCCGGTCTTTCCCAGCGTGCGGTAAATCATCCCGTCCGATGATGCTCCGCGCAGCGCGCCGCCCGCCGACAATGCCGCAACCCCCGCCATGAATTTCCGCCGAGCCATGTCATTCCGCATCATTTTCAGTCTCCTCGCCTCAAAATCTGATGCGCGAACCTTCTCCTGCGGTTCGCGTTTCTGGATTGTAAATCACACCAGTTCATCCCAGACTGGCCAGCACTTTCATCGCCGCGGAGTGCGCCATCACCACATCCGGGTCGCGCTGCAACGCCTCCAGATAATGTTTCCGGAATGCCCCGCCGTCTCCCGATGGCGCCACCAGTTCCCGCGCCTGCGCAATCAGCCGCTTTGCGTCCGCCGGAGTCGCGGGCTCCTTGGCATCCAGCAGTTCGTCGATCAGCACCACCAACTGCGACAGCTCGTGCAGCCAGGAGAACCAGGGATCGTGCAGCACCAGTTCCAGCAACTGGCCCTTCGATTTGATCCGCGCAATGTCGTGATCGTAAACCGCCGTTTCAGAATCCAGCAGTGTCTTGTGCAGGTGCAGCAGACCGTCGCGAAGATCGGTCAGCCGTTGGCGCGACGGGTCCGGGGCTGATTCAAGTAATGACATCCGCTAAGAACAGCGTAACGTGTCTGAGGGGTGCCGCGGTTGGTCAGGTCGTCCTTTGTTCCGGCACTCTCAATCGCCGGTGAGCATACGCTGGCGTGCTACTTCTCTGAGATTACACCGGGACTCCAGGTGATCCCATTTGCGAATTTCACGATGACGAGCTTCGACTTGTACTCGATCAACTTCTGCGTCTTACCGTCACGCGGGACTGAGATGGACTTGAAATCCGATCATTCGATAAGGCCACTCATAGTTCAGCCGGGTCGGGATCTGCTCCCTTCAGATTTGGAAGGAGCGCCAGCGCCAATAGCAGAATGATCCGCGTGAAATCGCCTCCTGGGCATTATTCGCCCACTACGAAAGCGTGCAACGGACAAATCGTGCCCTTCAGTACTCAAAGCGGCTGGTTCAAAACTTCAATCGCCGGTGGCTGCGTGCGCCTTTCCGTCTTCCATCTGCCGCACCCGGTAATATCCGCCTGCCAGCGCCCCCGGAATCGCTAGAAACATCAGGGCGATCGAATACCACAGCGGCTCATCGCCGGGATACTGAAGCCTGGATACGATACTCATGGCAATCGACAGCGCTCCCAATCCAAGCGCGTGTTTCATTTCCGAGCGGCCCGCCAGGAGCGCCGTGACGTATCCCCCGATGCCAATGAAGAAAAACCCGGTGGTTAGCTGAAACACGAAGTAGAGGGAGTCGGTTGCCCGGCCCTTTTGCGGTATCAGGTCCGGTGCGAGCGCAGTTAAGGCTGTTTCGGCGCCGAGGAAAGCCACCAGCATCACGACGTATCCCAGTGTCACCGCCAGCAGGCTTCTGATCATCGGGAAATATGATACAACACGAGCCCCGTGGCCCCATCCGGCAGCGCGGTCTTAAATCGGTTCCCAGTTTTCGTTCGCCGCCGCCCTGAAGCCTCCGTAGCCCTTATCCATCCACCTTCTCGTGGCTTCGGTGATCAGTCCATCGTCGTCGGTCACCAGATGAATGTCCGATTCATGACAAAAAAGGCATTCGAAGGTCCTGTCGCGATCCTGCAGAACCAGATCCGCCTGGCCGGGCGAGTAGATTCCTTTGTCAATACTTCCCTGAATGAACGCGGGCAAATCGGGCAACCGGACTTCAATATCCTGCCACAGTTCGCCCGGCTCCAGCTTGCACCCCCATCCGTATTCCACAACGAGGTTGTCAACGCCGCTGGATGCCAGCAATTTCACAATTTCGGGAACTTCTTCCAATAACTGCACGGGAGTGAGTGGGCCGGTTACGCACGTCATGGTGCCTCTTCCGCCGAACTTGGCTTACTGCTCCGACTCGTAGCCCTTGTCTGGCGCCTGCTCTCATGAACACGCGCCCAATTCAATGAAGTGGAGTATACGCGAAAAATGTCCCCGCGCCAATCCCCGGTAGTGCGCTAATTGTGTGTCCCTGGCATGCTTTGCTTCAATGCACCGGCGGGAATTGCCCATCTCGAATGTCTTTGGGGATCGGCTTAGAATGCAAGAGCGTTTCGCCGGTTTGGGGAATCGATTCGACCCAGCCCGTAACGGCACCCGTTCCACCTAGCGCAAAAACGCTTCCTGTACGAGTATCCATAACTACGGTTGGACTGACGCTATTCAGGACATAGCGGCCATTATCGCAGCGCCCCCAAAAGGCGTACAGGTAAAGAGATGCCAGGATGATTAGTGCCCATTTAAATGCCAGATTTCCGCTAAGATTGCTCACGGATTCATTGACACCGTTTTAGGAAAGAAGTTCCCGTACGCTCCAGACGTGATCCGTAATTTTCGCTTGCATTGCGCGTGTAACGCGGAGCGATTTGTGAACGCGGCAGAAGTTGTAGAACGCGAACCAGAGCGCTACGGCGGCCCAGTGGTTCTCCCACTTCTTACTGAAGGCATTCGTTAGCCGCGTGAACCGGCGCGTCCCCATGCGGACGCTCAAATTCTGCCGCTCAACAATCGAGGTGCAAATTCTTTCAGGGTCGGGGCGACCCACGACTGGGACCACCTCCACATTGGAACCTTCGGGCGGAGAGTACCGGTGTTCATCGCCAGTTGCGGCGCTGTAGACCTTGATGAGCATTGCGTAATCGCAGCGGTCTCCCAGCGTGTCCGGGATCGCTGTTTTGTAGGGCTGAAAGCCGCCTGTGGACACAGATTTAGCGCACCACCCAATCCCCGGCGCTGAGTCACTGACGCGTATTCAGACTGACTTGAACCGGTCGTCGATCTCGACCTGATAGCCGCTGGCAAGACGGTTGCTTTCATTCGCCATCCCGACCACCGCCATCAGTTCGGCGAGCATGGCGTTGGTCATGCCCGCCTTGCGCGCGGCGGTGGTGTGCGAGGCGATGCAATAGCCGCACTGGTTTGTGGCGCTAACCGCGAGATAGATCATTTCTTTGGTGCGTGCATCGAGCGCGCCCGGCGCCATGATCTCCTTGATGCTTTGCCATGTTCGCCGCAGCGTGGCAGGATCGTGCGCCAGCGCCTGCCAAAAATTGTTGATCCAGTCGGTCTCGCGGGTGGCCATGATGTCGTCGTAGATGGCCCGCACTTCCCTGCTCGCGTCTTCGTACTTGATGAGTCCCAAGGTCGCCATGCCGTTCTCCTACGGGCAATCTAACACTCTCTCGGATACAATTTGCGTTATGCGCAAGATTTTCCCGCTGGTTTTGATGCTGGCGCCGGTGGCGCTCGCGGTAGAGCAGAACGATGTGGAATTCGCTAGGCCCGGTGGCGTTTCGATGACGCTCGATCTCCGCGTGCCCGACGGAAAGGGCCCGTTCCCTGCGGCGATCATCGTTCACGGCGGAAGTTTTTCGCATGGAAACAAGAGAACGTACGTCACGCCGCTGTTCGACGTGCTGTCGAACGCCGGTTTCGCGTGGTTCACGATCAACTACCGGCTGGCGCCGGACTACCAGTTTCCAGCGGCGGTGGACGATGTGGAGAGCGCGGTCGTGTGGGTGAAGTCGCAAGCGGCCAAGTATCGCGTCGATCCCAAACGTATCGCGCTGATTGGCGAGTCCGCCGGCGGATATCTGGTGGCGTATGCGGGCGCGCATCCGGATCGCGAGGCGAACGTGGCGGCGGTGGTGGATTTCTATGGGCCGAACGATCTGGTGCTGCAAACCGAAAAGCGCCGCAGCGAGCCGGAACCGGCGAAGCCGCCAGGGCCAGGGCTCATGGAGTTTCTCGGATTCGAGAGCTGGCATGACGCGGGCGTCGTGGAAAAACTGCGCGCGGTTTCGCCCACGACGCTCATTTCGAAACGCATGCCACCTTTTCTCTTCATTCATGGCAGCGCCGATGAGCAGGTGCCCTACGAGCAATCGCCAAAAATGTGTGCTGCGATGCGGAAGGCCGGCGCGAAGTGCGAGGTGGTCACTGTCGAAGGCGGTCGCCACGGCATGCTGAGCTGGCAGAAAGACCCGTCGATGACGCACTGGCAGGCGGACATGATCGCCTGGCTGCGGAAGACGCTGGCCAAGTGACTCCACGGTGCCGCTTAAATCGTTTCGAGAACATGCATCGCCGCTGGACACGAGATATGATCTCGTGATGCGATCGATGACGTTGTGCGCTCACCTCACAAGCCGCGTTACATGCCCACGACTACGATGGCTGGCTTGCCTCCTCATTTGTCTGGTTGCCTTTTCAGCATTAGGGGCCGGCACGGCTCCGGTAAACGATCTGGACTCGTATGTCGCCGCGGCCATGCGCGCCTTCGAGGTGCCGGGGCTCGCCGTGGCCGTAGTCAAAGATGGCGAAGTCGTGCTCACCAGAGGCTACGGCGTGCGGCGGATGGATGAAAGCGCGCCGGTCGATGAGCACACGTTGTTTGGCATTGCGTCAAATACCAAAGCGTTCACGGCGGCTGCGCTGGGCATTCTGGTCGACGAAGGCAAGATCGCCTGGGACGATCCGGTCACCAAGCACGTGGCATCGTTTCAAATGTACGATCCTTATGTCACACGCGAAATGACGGTGCGCGATCTGCTCTGCCACCGCAGCGGGCTCGGCCTGGGCGCGGGCGATCTGCTTTTCTGGCCTCCCAGCACATTTTCGCGGGACGAAATCCTACAGCGGCTGCGCTTTATCAAGCCGGCGCACGGTTTCCGCAGCAAGTTCGCCTATAGCAACCTGATGTTCGTGGCGGCCGGCCAGGTCGTGGCGGCGGTAACGGGATCGTCCTGGGACGATTTTGTGAAGCAGCGCATTTTCGGACCGCTGGGTATGCAAGCCACGCAGACGAGCGTCAAACTGTTTCACCCGGGCGATAACGCTGCCACGCCCCATTCCAACGTGGAAGGACATCTGCAGGCGATTCCGTATACCGACATCAATAATTCCGCGCCGGCGGGGGCCATCAACTCGAACGTCAGCGATATGTCGCGATGGGTGATGACCCAATTGGCCGCGGGCCGTATTCCGCAATCCGGCGATAAGCGCCTGTTCTCGGAGCGAGTGAGTAAAGAGATGTGGTCCGCGCAAACGCCTCTTGGGGTGCCCGACCCGCCGCCGGGGCTCGAAGCGCTGCGTGGAAACTTTTCGGCGTACGGACTCGGATGGGGACTGAACGAGTTCCGCGGCCATAAGGTCGTTTCACACACTGGCGGGCTGCCGGGATTCGTCTCTCTGGTGATGATGATACCGGACATTCAGCTTGGCATCGTGGTGCTCACCAACCAGGAAGCGGGCGGCGCATTCTCGGCAATTGGACATCGCATCGCCGATCGCTACCTGGGAGCGCCGGATACCGATTGGATCGCCGCGTTCAAGAACCTGGATGAAAAACAGCGCGCCGAGGCTGAAGAAAAAATGTCCAAGCAGGGCGCGAAGCGCAACGCCGACTCCAAACCCTCTCTCCCCGTAGTGAAATACGCCGGGCGTTATAGCGATCCCTGGTACGGCGAGATCACTATCGCCATGGAACGAGACGCGATGGTGCTGCGTTTTAACCATACGCCCGGTCTCGTGGCCGACTTGGAGCACTGGCAGTACGACACGTTCAAGGCCCGGTGGCGCGATCGCAGTCTGGATGCCGATGCCTTTGTGACATTCGCACTTAATCCCGACGGTTCGATCAGCCAGATGAAGATGGTGCCCGTTTCGCCACTGACGGATTTCAGCTTCGATTTCCAGGATCTGCTGTTCACTCCCGTGGTCAGTACGGCGCATCCGTAAGTCTTAGGGCTTACGCGGAGCGGCGGCTGGCATGACGCAGATACAAATGGTCACCGCTCTGCTTGACGCTGAGCAGATCGAGCCACGGCGCGTTCCGGGGCAGGAACTCGACGCCTTCGATCATGCCCGGACGAACGGTTCCAACCGTTCTGCCAGCGAGCTGCGGCGCGATGGTGAGGAAGAATTCATCGACGAGACCCTCCGCGACGAAGCTTCCGAACAAGCCTGGGCCGCCTTCGTGCAGCAGCAGGCGAACTCCAAGCTCGCGCCACAACAAATCCAGGATTGCGGGGGCGGGCAACATCGTTTCTCTGGCAGGTATGACGCGCACCTGGGTGGACGAAAGGTCCTCCACGCCCTTCGACCGCAAGCTTTTCAGGCCGGCTTCGGTGGTGACGATGACCGCGCGAACTTCCGGTGTGCGAAAGGTGGCTAGCTCCAGATCGACGCTGCCACTTCCGCTCACAATGACGCTTATGGGATACAGGGGCTTGCGCAGGACGCGCTCTCGGTAAATTCCGTACGCATCGCTCGACGATGGGCTCACGGACTGTGCCGTCAAAACGTGCCGCCGGCCCGCCTCCCGAAGCGTTGCCGCCCCCACCATAACGGCGTCGGCCGAGGCGCGCAGCAATCCCATGATGAAGCGGTCGCCCTCGTTGAATCCGCTGATGTCGCCGCCGCCGGATTTTCCGGGTATCGCAAAGCTCACGACGCCATCCAGCGTGCTGACGAAATTGCCAATTACGTACGGGCGCACGCCGGCGGATGGGAATTGAAGGTCGCCGCCGTAGGCCTGGCGGAGATCGTCGGGCAGCAGGAGCGGCGCAGCCGGTTCCCGCCGTTCAAAAAGGGTATGCATCGGCGCCATTGCAGAACTCAGGATACCGCGCCGCCTATAAGGCCTCCGTGCGCCGTTCGCTTGCGGTTCAGATTTTCAATTGGCGAATTTAGGGTGCGGATTGATGCGGCCGTTTTGGGAGCGTTCTAGCGCGCCGAGCCCGGCTGCGTTTTGCGTGCGGCAGCACTCTGCGCGATCAGGGCTTCCAGCAGTTTGCGTGGCTCGATCGGTTTGGTTACGAACCCGTCCATTCCGCGCGTCAGACACTGTTCGCGCTGCCCGGCGAGCGCATGGGCCGTCAGCGCAATGATGGGTGTATGCCTGCCGCTCTTCGCTTCCAGCTCCCGAACCGCCGCGGTGACTTCGAAGCCGTCCATCTCCGGCATCTGAATGTCCAGCAGCACCAAGTCGAAAGTATCCTTCTCGAAAAGATTCAGGGCTTCGCGTCCGTTGACCGCCAGAGTCACCTGCTGTCCCCAGCGTTCCATCAATCGCGTCAGCAGTTTCAGGCTGCTGAAATTGTCTTCCGCAATAAGAATCTTGAGCGAACCAAGGTGGTTTTTCGCGTCAACTTCCAACCCTGAGGGAGACATGGTCACAGGCCGCGCCGGCGGAAGTTGGAAGGCCACGCTGTCAACTTTTCCGAAGCGGGCCGTGAAATAGAAGGTACTGCCGCTGCCGACCTCGCTCTCCACCCAGATTTTGCCGCCCATCATCTCAACCAGGTGCGCGGATATAGTGAGACCGAGTCCTGTTCCCCCGTGCCTCCGGGTAGTAGTCCCATCCGCCTGGCAGAACGATTTAAAGATCAGCTCATGTTTGTCCGCCGGGATACCAGGACCCGTATCACACACTGCAAACCTCAGGGTTACTGTCTTATCGTCTTGCGCCTCGATCTGGGCCTCTACGCGGATGGAACCTTTTTCGGTAAACTTGATGGCGTTCCCAATCAAGTTCAGGAGTACCTGCCGCGTGCGCAATGGATCCGCCGACAAATGCTCCGGCACGTCAGGCGCGATGTTCCACGCCAGCTCGAGCCCTTTTTGATTTGCCGCGGTCTTCATGAAATGGGTAATCTCCTGGATCAGCTGGGCCATCGACATGTCGACAGGCGCCAGCTCCATGCGTCCGGCTTCGATTTTAGAAAGGTCCAGGATATCGTTCAACAGAGACAGTAGAGACTCGGCTGAGTTCAAAACGTCCCGCAAGTATTCCTGCTGCTCCTCTCGCGAGGTGCTCTCCAGGGCAAACGCGGTCAACCCGAGAATGGCGTTCATGGGCGTCCGAATCTCGTGACTCATGTTCGCCAGAAATTCGCTCTTCAGCTTTGTCGATTCCGTTGCTGCGCTTAGCGCCAGAGCGAGTTCTTCGTTCGTTTTGCGCAATTCAGCCGTTTGCGACCTCACGCGCCGGCGCAGCACGAATACCCACGCCAGAGTGACAAGGGACAGCAGCGCTGCAAGTCCCAGCACGGACAAGGCACGATCACGAGTCCACCAGGATGGCTTCTTGATCGCCACCACATCAGCGGCTGACCGGAGCCGGATCTTGAAAGACTGCGCCTTGCCCATGACATCCCGCTCGATCAGGCAGATTCCAGTGATGAGGAGGCGGCTGCCTTCAGGCAAATCGTCAGCCATATCAACAGGTCTTTCGCGGCCAAACGCCGTAAAGGTCGCCTTACCCTGCTTCAGGATCAGCACTTCTTCTTTTGGAAGCACCGAGATCGCAGTTAACTGCGCCTCCAGAGCAACCAGTGCCGAGTCATGCTTGTCCTCGTCGATCACACTGTCCGCATTGAGAGCAACCGGGGCCGGAGGCGGCCCGGCAGCGATGCGGCGGCAGATAGCGTCCTTTAAGATAGGCCGGTAATCGACGAAGCCCGCGAAGCCGACGACTTCCACCCGATCGCCCGGCGCAAACCGGCTTGTCTGGCTGGATTCTATGTACAGGCTGCCCGTGGGGTCCGAGACGTAAAGATGGCTTCCGTGAAATTGCGCCGTTACCACGCCCGCTACTTTCACACGGTGAGTCGGCAAGCCAGTGACGGTAAATGTTTGTAGCGATGCGACGGAACGCCCGGCGATCGCAAAGGGATCGGTTGGACCGGCTTCGATGGTTTGGACCTCTCGCGTGGAGGGCACATAGATCGCGATCCCGATAATCTGGTTCTTTTGGTTGAAGATCGCGCCGCACGCTCCATGGATGCGAACCCTCGAATCCACCAGGCCCGGCGGAATGCCTTCAACGCCCAGGATGTGGACGATTACTCTGCCCCCGGGTACTTCGACTACTGCCTGCAGACGGGAATCGTTCGTAGGCAATTCGGCCGAGCGCACGATACCTTCTACCTCAACCCAGCGGGCATCCACGCCGGTGGACGCCATTTCCTCAAACGTAACCCGCTTGGCCGCTGGCATGGGCGCTTGGCCGATTACCTGCCAGCGCGCTTTGCCGATGTCGGGCGCGAAGTCCATCTGTTGGCTTGACCCCCACAACTCGATGAGCTGCCCTGGCACCGCTTTCGGCATATCGGGCGTCCAGCCCACCCAGATGCCGCCTGTGGCGTCTTGAAGAAACAGCTCCGGATCGGCGGGATCAAAATAAGTAACTACCGCCTTCAGATGCACGGAGTAACTGCGGCGCGCCTCTTCCGGTGTCAGACGGCGGACTTGCTGGATGCTGGTGAGGACCGGCGGGTCTGGAGTCGCACGCTGCGCGTACGCCACACACGCGCCCAGAAGCAGGCAAGCCGCGGCGACGGGCAGGCCGCGAGATCCGACACGCCTTCGAACTCGATCTCGGGTTCGTATGAGCACAGGGTGGGCTCCCGGCCGGACCCGGATGACGGCAACTTCCGAGGGGGAAGCAGCGCTTCCGTCCGAGAGCGACTAACTCCGTTTGAGGCGCAACAAAGCCTCGTAAGACCAGTCTGCTTGTTGGGGGCGCGCCATGACAATACACAAAAAGATAACGTACGAAGTCTACCTGAAGTTAACATTCAGGATTACTCGGACCCTCCCCTGCTGGTGCTGGCGGACGGGCCTAAGCACGGGCACGCCATGATCGATGACATCGCGCAGATGTGCGGGACGCGTCTGGGCCCAGGGACTCTGTATGGAGCGATTGCTCGCGCTGGATTCTTGGTTCCCGCACGGCGTAGCCGCCCGCTGAGTGGCCCGAAAGCCGGTAACTTGAGGCCTATTCGATACGCTCATTCCTCCGCAATCAGATGCTTGGTGAAACCGAGCGCGGCCAATTTCAGATAGGCTTCCCGGACCTCGACAGGCAGCGGCTGCGGCGCCGACCATCCCTTCCGCGCGTAGACCCAGATGCGCTGCAAGTCCCCCATCATGATGTTGATGATTTTCTCGGGTGCCAGTTCGCGGGTGAAGTATTCGTCGAGAGTCATCCTCGGAGACGCGAGTGTGGCCCTCATTTCCGGCCACTCCACGGCGAGCGTCGCCCACACGCGCCGCCGCATGAACGGCTTGACGGCGAGCAGGACGCTGCGCGGCCGAATCTCATGCTGGCGCAGCAGATCGCGAGCGAACCGGATGTTCTCCGCCGTATTGGTGGCCCGGGTCTCGAGCAGGATCTTGTCGCGCGCCACGCCGCCGCCGATCGCCACATCGGCGTACATTTCCGCCTCGGTTTTCTCCCAACTGGTTTCAAGGAGATCGCCCTGATGCGCCACACCGCCGGTGCAGACCAACGTGGCTCCGTAGCCTTGTAAGAAAAGCTCCGCCGCGAATTCGGCAACCCGCAGGTCGTTGGTACCGAGGGCGATGATGATGTCCGCGGCCACCGCCTCCTGCGGCAGACAGTGGTAGTCCCAAATGATGCGCGCCAGCCGCAGCACTTCGTCGTTCATCGGGCGCGATCCGATAAACGAGCTATTTGCGTAACGCGCAACCCGGGCTACGACCCCAGCTTGTCGAGATCAATTCCAGGGTCCAAGCGTTCGTTCGAGCGCAGGAGTTCGTCCCATGTCAGCTCGTGGCCCAGATATGCAGCCTGCCGGCCCAGCATCGCCGATAGCGCAGATTCCACACCCGCGGCGGCCTGATTATGGAATTTGCCGCTGGTGATGCTGCTGATAAAGGCCTTCTGCTTCTCCGTATCGGCTTGCGCAAGATTATCCGAGAATGCGCCACTGGCCGAAAACTGACCGCTTGCCGCCGCCGGTTTATCGCTGCCGAAGATCCACTGTTCGTCGCCCCACACGCCCAGCGGTCCGGAATATGGCGATTGCGACGAGCCTTTCGTTCCATAAAAACGCTCGTTCGCGTCAAATTGCCCCTTGCCGAACTGCGTGGAGCTGAAACTCACATGCACGTCGTTCGGATACTGAAACACAAGGTTGAAGTGCGAGGAACATGTGTCGCCCGGCCGGTTGCGGCCGTTCCTTCCGTTCTGCCCGACGGCTTTGACGGGATGACCTTGCAGCGCCCAGTTGCAGATATCGATGACATGAATATTCTGCTCGACGATGATGTCGCCGGAGAGCACCCGGTCCTGGAGCCAGTTGCGCAGGCGCCCAAGCGTGCCGGTAAGATTCGGGAAATTGGGATCGATGGCGGGGCAATTATAGTTGATCGCGCCGGAAGCGATTTCGCCGAGTGCGCCTCCATGTATGCGTCTCATGAGCTCGATATATGGCGGCGCCATGCGAATCTGGAAACCCACGTCCAGGCTCACCTTTCCCTCGGCCTTCTTGCCGATCTCGAGCACGCGCCGGGTGCCGGGAACGTCGATGGCCACAGGTTTCTCGCAATAAGCGTGCTTGCCGGCGGCAACGACGGCGGCGAGATGCTCGACATGGAAATAAGGAGGCGTGGCGATCACGACGGCGTCCACCATCTTCGATTCGATGATCTGCTGGTACGCTTTAGGCCCGACGAAGGTCTGCTCGACGCCGCCATGCCCTTTGGCCGCCGACAGCTTGTCGATATGCTCCTTGGCCTTGTCCAGCCGGTCCTGAAACATGTCGGCCACCGCGATCAAGCGCGCATCCGTGTCGTGCAGAATGGTCTCGGCGTGTGTGGTGCCGCGGCCTCCGCATCCCAACAGCCCCACTCGCACCGCCGAATTGGCCTGCATGCCGCGCACCGTTTGCGGTTTCAGAATCGTGAATGCCGCCGCGCCGGCCGCAGCCTGGAAAAACCCGCGCCGGCCGATATTATCGTTACTCATTGCCCTGTCTCCTTTTAGCCAATCAACTTTTCTAGAAATGCCTTCGCAGCCAGAATGTCTTTAGTCTGCTCCGCGCCTTCGATCTCGCGCTCGATCGTGACGGCGTTCTGATAACCGACTTTTTTCAGCAGCCCGACCAGCATGGGGAAATTGACTTTGCCCTGGCCGATCGCTACTTCGCGGCCGAGCTGTTTGGGATCGGTCGGATAAAGCCCGTCTTTGGCGTGTATGCCCATGATATACGGTCCGAGCAGCTCTACCGCGTCCAGCGGATTCGCCTTGCCGTACAGGATCACGTTGGCCACGTCGAAATTGACCCCGACATTGTCCAGCCCGATATCTTTGATGGCACGCACCAGCGTGATCGGCGTCTCCTGCCCGGTCTCGCAGCGGAACGTCTGGCCGTTCTGTTTGCAGTACTCGGCCAC
>DATLVQ010000083.1:0-19194 GCA_035577325.1 Bryobacteraceae bacterium
GCTCCTTCTGGGGCAAATGCAAACTCTTTCGGAGGTCGCCTACTATCGGGCTGCCGTCCCGGTCGCCGAAATGAACGGCGTGGTGATGGCCAGCTTTACGCTCCTATACACTCCGACTGCGGCGCGTCTATTCGCACGCGGAAACTATGCCGGCATCAATAAGCTTTACTGGCAAACGGCGGCGTGGATGTCTGTGGTAGCGTTCCCGATTTTCGTCTCAACCTTCTCGCTGGCGCGTCCCGTGATTAGGCTGCTCTACGGAAGCCGGTACGACCGCTCCGCCTTCGTCCTGGCACTACTCGCGCTGGGAAGCTACTTTAACGCTACTCTGGGCTTCAACGTGCAAACTCTAAAAGTGATTGGGAGGCTACGCTATGTTATCGTAACGAGCCTGCTTGCGGCCTTGGCCAATATCGCGCTAAATCTTTTCTTGATTCCACGCTATGGGGCGGTCGGCGCCGCGGTAGGCGCCACGATGGCGATAGTTGGATACAATCTGTTGCTCCAGCTAGGTCTCCGGCAAGCGCCCGAGTTCAAAGCCTTTGACCCCTCTTATTGTTCCATTTATTCAGTGACGGCGGTGAGCGCGGTGGGCCTGCTTTTGTTACAGTGTGCCACCTCCATCGGCCTCTCGGGCGCCTTGCCCTTGGCGGGCGGCGTCTCAGTGCTAGTGTTGTTAGTAAGTAAGAAAAAGCTCAATATTACGGCCACTTTCCCGGAGTTGCACAGGCTGCCTTTCATGAGGGCGCTTCTTACTACTGAATGACTTCGCACAAAACTGCTTTGTTGGTAGACAAATATGTTCGCTGCTAGCAAAACGGTTGGGCAAGTGCAAATCATGTTGCCATTTGCCGTGACCGGATTCGTGATCCTGTTTCTAGCCCACGAAAGCATCGCGCTGGCACTGGGAGCACTGCTCTTTGTCGGAATCCTTGCGTTCATGCTTCGATGGCCGGACATGGGAACACTCGTAGTTTTATTCGCGATCTATTCCAACATCAGTGTCCTGGCGATGCGGTCGCAAAATGCCGTCCAGCTGACGGCCGGACCTGCCGACAAGAATCCGCGAGTCGCAATAGTCCTGGCTGGATTATGTTTGCTTCTCATTGTGCCGATGGTGCATCACCTTTTCATACGCAAGGAGAAGGTGATCTTCGACCGCGGGTTCGTTCTGATGTTGGTATTACTTGTAGTGTATCTTGTGTCGTCATTGTTCGCTTCCGATACTCGAATCGTCGAGTCGCAGGTGTCCGGTTACGTACTCGAGGGGCTCGCGTTATATTTTCTAATTACTAATGTCGTCCGTGACGTCTCAACCCTGAGACGAGTTACGTGGGCCTTATTACTGGCGGGCAATTTAATGGCAGGCCTCTCCGTCTTCCAGAAGGTTACCCACACGGAAAAGAATATTTATGGCGGGCTCGCTCAGATATCGTCGGATTTTGAGTTGGATCCGGGCAGAGAGGGATCGCGAGAGGCGTCGATTGGCCAGAACGGCGAACACGTAGGCCAGGTCCGGGCGGCCGGGCCTATCGGCGAAACGAATCGATATGGCCAGATGTTGCTTGTGTTGCTCCCCCTCGGAGTTCTGCGATTCCGCACCGAATCATCGCGCAGGTTACGACTATTGGCGCTGGTTTCCGTTGGTCTTATCCTTGGAGCTCTGTTCCTTACACTCTCGCGAGGGTCCTTACTTGCTGCCTTGGCGATTTTTCTCCTGATGGCGGGCATGCGCCTATTGAAGTTGCGCCAGGTCATTGTCGCCACGGTGGTTGTGGGCCTATTCATTGTGGTTGTTGAACCCGAAGTTCTGTACCGGCTGGCGAGTCTGGAACGCTTGACGGGACTGTTCTTCCGGCACTCAGCTGCTGCCCAGCCGCCCGACAGCTCAGCCGTTCGTCGATACGTGCTGAACGTGGCGACGTGGCATGTCTTCCTGGATCATCCGCTCTTGGGCGTCGGCCCGGGCCAATTTTCCGCACACTACTCAGCGGATTACGGGAACAGGGTTGGCCTGATTGAACAGAGAAAGACCTACCGGGGCCATAACATGTATCTGGAGACGCTAGCAGAGACAGGGTTGATAGGTCTGTTGTCGTTCCTATCCATCATGTTTGTGATTATGCGTGGCTTATGGAAGGCCCGTGGTCGCCTGAAGCGGATCCGCCCGGACCTTGCAGCTACTGCATCCGCCTTCCTTCTTTGTCTCGCCGCTTATAGTATTTCTGCAATTTTCGACCACCTGTCTTATCAACGATACCTTTGGCTTCTGTTGGCCCTATCCAGTGCGACGACTCGAATTGTTCATTCTCAGGAATGGTCAATGAGCGAGCCGCGCTTACATCAAAGCAATGCCTAGCGGAGAACAGGAATGCTTAGAATATTGATGTACCATCGAGTGGCCGAACTGAAGGACACTCCCACCATAGATTCTCGCAGCGTCAGCGCCACGCCATCGACTTTTGCCCAGCAGATGCGCCATCTCGCACGGTATTACCACGTTGTGTCGATGCCCGACGTCTTGGACGCCGTGAAGAGAAAGCGGACAATTCGCGACCGATCTGTCTTGATTACCTTCGATGACGCGTACGCTGACTTTGCCGACTTCGCGTGGCCAATCCTCAAACAACTCCGCCTGCCAGCGACGATGTTCGTTCCCACGGCTTATCCAGGCCATCCTGAATTGGCATTCTGGTGGGACAGGCTCTATCAGGCGTTCGACCGCACGCGTCGAACTGAGTTGCGCGGCACGCCGCTTGGTACTCTTCCTCTCGCCAACCCCGATTTGCGGCGCCGCAGCCTGCGCGCCCTCCAAAACTACGTCCCTACGTTGTCCCATGACGAGGCAATGCGATTGGTTGATTCCGCATGCGCTCAACTCGCTGAAGCACCCTTGAAGGGCGGTAGCGTCCTGAACTGGGATCAACTTCGCATGCTAGCCCGGGATGGACTGACACTCGGATCCCACACCCGAACGCATCCGATCCTGACTCAACTTCCACTTGATCGAATTCGCGAGGAGGTTCGCGGGTCCCAGCAGGATCTTAAGAAAGAAATTGGATCGGCCCTGCCGATCTTCTGCTATCCGAATGGAGATCACAATGAAACCGTTATCACAATCTTGCGGGAAGAAGGCATCCGGATGGGGTTTACGACACTCGTCGGGGAAAACGAGCTGGGTTCGATCGACCTGCTGCGATTGCGGCGCACCGGCATAACACCCCGCTCCACGCTGCCTGTCTTCAGTCTGCGCCTCCTGCGACCTGGCATGTTTCTCGACGCTTGGCGATACCAAAGGATGAGACGCCCGCCCAACCAAGGAGTTCCGGCAATCCCAGTCAATGTTGTCGGAGGAAAGTGACCCATCGAGTGCAACAGTCACGATCCTCAAAGAGGCTAGCATCGCCAAAACTTGCGTACATTGTCTCTGCCTTTCCTGTGCTCACCGAGACGTTTATACTTTACGAAATTATCGCCATGGAGAAGCTAGGCGTGGCCATCGAGCTTTACCCGCTCCGCCGCGGGCGCTCTCCAATCACTCACGAGGAGGCCGGGCGTTGGATCAAGCGTGCTCACTACCGCCCCTTCTTCTCATTAAGCGTTCTTCGCGCACAGTGGCACTTCATTCACCGCGATCCGGCGGGTTACTGTCAAGTCTGGGCAGAGATCCTGCGAGGAGCTTGGGGAAGCGCCAACTTCTTCTTCGGAGCCATCGCCATCTTTCCGAAAGCGGTGTTGTTGGCATACGAAATGCTCAAAACGGGGATCACGCATGTTCACGCGCACTTTGCAAATCATCCGGCTGTGGCGGCATTGATTATCCACCGTTTGACGGGAATTCCATTTAGCTTTACCGCTCGCGGCACGGATATTCAGGTTGACCGGCACATGCTGAGGCTGAAGGTTGACGCCGCCGAATGCGTCATTGCTGTCTCTTTCTACAACAAGAATATCATCCTGGATGAGTGTGGCCTCGGTGTCCGGGAAAAAGTTCATGTCATCTATGGCGGCATCGATGTTGATCGCCTCTCGCCGGCTCTTGGTCGGCCGGCCGGACCCTTTCGAATTTTGTGCGTTGCGAGGTTTGAAGAAGTTAAGGGTCACGCCTACCTCGTCGAAGCCTGTCGGATTCTTCGAGAGCGAGGTGTCGCCTTTGAGTGCCGCCTCCTTGGCATTGGTCCTCTTCTTCCGGTTGTCGAGAAACAAGTTTTACAGGCGGGCCTCTCCGAACACGTTCGGTTATTAGGGCCTCGAGCATATCAGGACGTAATCTGCGAATTACGTCAAGCCGATACTTTTGTCCTGCCTACCGCGCAGACTGCCAATGGAAAGTGCGAAGGTATACCCAACGTGCTCAAGGAGGCTATGGCGTGCGGTGTGCCCGTTGTCGCCAGTTCAGTTGGCGGCATTCCTGAACTCGTAGACGACTGCTGTACCGGAGTGTTGGTGCCCTCTAAAAATGCAATCGCTCTCGCCGATGCACTGCAGAGTCTTGGTGAAGATGCGGCCCTGCGACGTCGGTTGGGGCGGGCCGCCAGAGAGAAGGTGGTACGGGACTTCAATCTAAAACTCAGCACAGCCAAGCGCGCTAACCTCTTTCTCGGAGGTAACCGTCGTAGCTTTGCATGCCAAAACTCGTCCGATGGTTCCGAATCTCAAGTTACAGTACGATAGTCGCTATAAGACATACTAGGCGCTCCAGCGATGTGTGGCATAACTGGATTTCTCACTTCCTCTGCGGAGACTGAACTCGAACTCAAGATTGCCGTAAGCCGCATGACCGACCAGCTCGCCCATAGAGGTCCGGATGATTCTGGCATCTGGGTTGACCGAGCTGGCGGCATTGCCCTCGGTCATCGGCGGTTGTCAATTCTTGATCTGTCTCGTGACGGCCATCAGCCGATGTACTCCGAAAGTGACCGATATGTAATCGTCTTCAATGGCGAAGTTTATAATTTCTCTGATTTACGTCACCAGTTAATAGCCAGCGGTCACAGCTTTCATGGGCTGTCTGACACCGAAGTAATGCTGGCTGCAATGGAACAGTGGGGCATCGAAGGAGCCGTACCGCGTTTTAACGGGATGTTTTCCTTCGCCGTTTGGGATCGAAGAGAGCGGCGGCTCCACTTGGTCCGCGATCGGCTCGGTGAAAAACCCCTGTACTACGGTTGGGTCGGCAAATCATTTCTCTTTGGCTCGGAGCTTAAAGCACTCGTTGCCTATCCCGAATTCCAGGGTGAAGTTGATCGTAACGCACTCGCTCTTTATCTCCGGTATAGCTGTATTCCGGCGCCTTACAGCATTTACCGCGGCATTTATAAATTGACACCAGCGGGAAGACTGACGGTCAAGCTGTCCGACTGCGGCAGCGCACCGCCAGTGATCTCGTATTGGTCCGCGGAGGATGCCAACCGGCGCGGGATAGAGCACCCTTTTGAAGGCTCAGCGGAGGACGCTACCGCTCAACTCGACGAACTCCTGCGGGACGCAATTAAGATGCGCATGGTCGCAGATGTTCCTCTGGGTGCATTTCTTTCCGGCGGAGTAGATTCCTCGACTGTGGTGGCGCTAATGCAGGCGCAGAGCCGTAGGCCTGTGCGGACGTTTGCCATTGGCTTCCACGACCGTGCTTATAACGAAGCGAATTATGCCGCGGCGGTAGCGCATCACCTCGGTACCGACCATACTGAATTGTATCTGTCGCCTGAGGATATTGCGCCTGTTATTTCACGCCTTCCTGTAATTTATGATGAGCCTTTTTCTGACTCCTCGCAGATTCCCACTTACCTGGTGTCTGCTCTTGCTCGCCAACACGTGACGGTCAGCCTGTCGGGCGATGGCGGCGACGAGTTATTTGGCGGTTACAAACGTTACTTGGCTTGGGGAACAGCCTGCGACTGGATCAAGTGGCTGCCACCTCCCGTCCGGCGAGCCGTATCGCGTGGCTTGCTTAGCTTCAGCCCGCAACAGTGGAATCGTCTTGCGGCTGGTGTCGGCCGCCGTGCCTCAAATGGCGGTTTGGACTTCGCCGGCGATAAAATTCATCGGCTTGCACGGATCTTGGCGGCCGAAGATTCGTTCTCGCGGTATCAAGCGATACAGTCCGTCTTTGAAGCGCCGGAACTGGCCATTCTGGGTGCCGGGCAGCCTGCCGCCTTTCTTCGCGATCGATACCCCGGGTCCGGCTTTTCTGAGTTTCGACGCCACATGATGTTCTTGGATGCAGTTACTTATCTTCCTGATGACATCCTCGCGAAGGTCGACCGCGCCAGTATGGCTGTAGGCCTGGAAGCTCGCGTACCCTTTCTCGATCACCGCATTGTAGAGTTTGCGGCGCGCGTGCCAATGTCAATGAAAATTCGCTCCGGTGTCGGTAAGTGGATTCTCCGCGAGGTTCTGTATCAGTATGTACCGAAGCAGTTGATCGAAAGACCAAAGAAAGGCTTTGCGCTTCCCGTCGCGGCCTGGCTTCGCGGTCCCTTGCGTGAATGGAGCGAAGAACTGTTATCCGAAGGTCGGTTAAAGACCGAGTCGTATTTCCATCCTCGTGTCGTCAGAAAGCTATGGGCGGAGCACCTCTCAGGACAAAGAGACTTGAGCCCCCATATATGGGCGTTGTTAATGTTTGAGGCGTGGCTGCATCAGTGGCGCACCTCGGCCGTTCAAGCAGGGCGGTCTTCACATGCCATGCCCGCGTGTTGCAGCACTCTTTGACGCTATTCTCCTCCCCATGAAAACTCTTCTGATCTGCCATGAGCACGCAACTCTCAACCGTAACGGCTTACCGCGGTGGCTGGCGTCGTTTTCCGACCTTGCGGGAATCGTCGTTCTACGCGATTCGCAGCGCAGGATGTGGCGCCAGCTCCGCCGGGAGATCAAGCGGGTAGGGTTCATCCGATTTCTCGATGTAGCAGCTTTCCGTGTTTACTATCGGTTCTTCCTGTCGAAGAGCGACCAGCTATGGGAAACCAAAAAGCTCGGCTGGCTTCAGAGCGTTTACACTGCGATACCAGCCGGTATCCCCGTTTTCTATACCACTAATCCCAATACACCTGAGACTGAGGAGTTTATCCGGAGGGTAAGCCCGGACATCATGATCGCTCGCTGCAAGATGTTGCTCAAGGAAAAGATCTTTACAATCCCAACGCACGGTACTTTCGTCATGCACCCTGGTATTTGTCCCGAGTACCGGAATTCACACGGTTGTTTCTGGGCTTTAGTCAACGGCGAGCTGAACAACGTCGGTATGACTCTGCTTCGGATCGACAAGGGCATCGACTCCGGGCCGGTTTACGGATACTACACTTATGAGTTTGACGAGCGAAGTGAATCTCATGTCGTAATCCAGCAGAGGGTTGTTTTCGAAAACCTTAACGCTTTGAAATGCAAACTGTTGGATATCTACGCCGGTTCGGCGATTCCTATAGACACTTCAGGCCGGAGATCTGCCATGTGGGGTGCGCCCTGGCTGACTGCCCATCTGTGGTGGAAATGGAAAGCAAGGCAGCGATCGAAATGCAAATCATTTCGCTCAATTACCACGACGTAATTACGCCCGGCGATCCCGAACCGACGGGCCGCGTCGTACCGGGCGCATGGAGGTATAACCTCGAGCAAAGCGAGTTCGTACGGCATCTCGCTGCCATCGCTGCGGGATGCGTGAGAACTCCAGTGACCGTCGCCGACATCGCAAAGGTACGAGACAACGATCGGCCAGTGTTATTTACTTTCGATGACGGCGGAATAAGCGCCTATAGGTGTATCGGGGATCTCCTCGAAAAGTTCGGTTGGCGCGGAAACTTCTTCATCAGTACAAACGAGATAGGCAAGCCTGGCTTTGTCGGCCCAAAACAGATTTGCGCTCTGAGGAAGCGGGGACATGTTATCGGCAGCCATTCCTGTTCGCATCCGGAACGGATGTCACAGTGTAGTTGGGCGCAACTCGTGGAAGAATGGGCAACAAGCATCAGAATCCTCTCCGACATCCTGGGAGAGCAGGTGTGCTTCGCCTCCGTCCCGGGGGGATATTACTCAAGAAGAGTGGCGGAAGCTGCCGCACTCGCTGGCATTAAAGTCCTGTTCAATTCAGAACCGGTTGCTTCATGTCGGTATGTGGACGGTTGCATGGTCTTGGGTCGATACACGGTATATCGGGGAACTCCAGCGTCCGCGGTGGCCGCCATGGCTGCCGGCCGGAAGTTGCCGCGACTCAGACAACTAGTGTTCTGGAAGTGCAAGGAGCTGGCTAAGCGCATTGGTGGCGAAGCGTACCTAAGAATCAGGAAGCAGCTTGTTACACGTGCCCAGCAAAACGAACCATGCCTGGAAGCAGAAGGCCTGTCGTCTTCTGAGTAAGTGGCCATCCAAGATCGTCATTATCCTGAGTACTTATCAAAGGTCAGTCGACGAGGTCTAAAGCAGTAGAAGCTCAAGTTGAGGAGAAGGTCGATGTTTGTAGAGGAATTGCCGCCATTAATTACGGGCAGAACGGACGACCTACGCCGTAGCAGTACCGGGCACGACGCTGCAGTCTGCAACGGCTCAAGTGTCACTCATGCCCACGACGAAGCACAATCCGGTGTCGTCGATGACAACGGATCAAAGCATGTGAGTCACTTGCCTGAGTCGCCCGGCAAGGTTCACATGATTTCTATTGTGGTACCCTGCCGGAACGAAATTGGGGCGATTGAGCGCTTTCTGGAATCAATTCTAAAACAGGACCTGCAAGGCCTTCAGTACGAAGTGATCGTCGCCGACGGCATGAGCGATGACGGAACGCACGAGATCTTGGAGAGGGCCCAGGAAAAGCACGCGCACATTCGCTTGATCGATAACCCGTCCCGCATTGTTTCGACGGGACTGAACGCCGCCATTTATGCGGCCCGTGGCGACATCATTGTTCGCATGGATGTGCACACCGAGTATAAGGACGATTACATTCGGCGTTGTGTAGAGGTGTTAGATACCACACGCGCCGACAATGTCGGCGGAGCGTGCATCGCTAAAGGGAAGGGATATGTTGGGTCAGCCATCGCCGCGGCGTTCCAGTGTGCGTTCGCCGTCGGCGGCGCCCGCTGGCACCGGCCGGCCCACAAAGGCCCCGTCGACACCGTTCACCTTGGTTGCTGGCGGCGCGAGGTACTGCAGCAGATAGGCTTTTTCGACGAGAGCCTCGTCCGCAACCAGGACGATGAACTGAACCTGCGCATCGTCCGCGCCGGTGGCACGATCTGGCAAGCACCCGAAATTGTCTCGTGGTACCACCCACGTTCTTCGTTCGCGAGCTTGTTCCGCCAGTACTTCCAATATGGTTTCTGGAAGGTGGCCGTCATTCGAAAACACCGGCTGCCTGCATCCTGGCGCCATCTGGTTCCAGGCGCGTTTGTCCTAGCCAACGGATTGTTCCTCGCCGCGCTGGCCCTTAGAAGGACTTCCATGTTAGCTTGGCCCGCCTGGTCCGCGCATTTCGGCGCGGGCATGGATACGCTTTACGTTTGCGCCAGCCTGTTCTTCGCATTCATCACGGCGCGGACCAAAGGTTGGGCCCTCTTCCCGTTACTCCCGTTCGTATTCGCGATCTATCACATCGCATACGGGCTAGGTTTTCTGGCAGGGACGGTCTATTTCACAACGAGGCCACGCTATCTCACCCAGTACGACACCGTTTTTACGAGGCTTACCCGTTAATAGATTACGCCCGCGTCTTTTCATCAGACTCAAATGAGTGGGCCAGCCTGGACTGACCCACTTACGAGCATGGCGGTTTGGCCGGTGCTTAGTACGCGCCTAAATTCGGCGGCAAAGTCCGCGTTATGCCGATCTTGTTCGTCAGCATCGTATAACCTGAATTGCCAACACTGATGGCCGGACTCCCCACTAGTAGCCCGTATAGATGACTGCCTGGGTTTACTAACATCGGGTTCTTAATAATCGAATGCGTAATTGGGTGACAGGCGCAGAGGTCCCAATAACCTTGCTGTCTCGTGTTGGAACTCCAGAAGATGTTAGAGTCGATGGTGAAGCTGGATAAGGAATCGATCTTCATCTGCGGATTGGTGGCTGAATTTCCGTTGTTCGAGAGAATATTGTTCACAATCTTGTGCAGGCTTCCATAAACAACGATGCCGTAATTCCCGTTGTTCACAATCGTGTTTTCTTCCACCACTACGCCAACCGGCGCCGGGTAAAGCTGCACCCCCATGGCAACGTTGTGCTCGACCACGTTATTGGCAATCAGGTTCCCGCTTCCGGCGGTGGCATCCCAGTAGATTCCTTGATCGGTGTTGATGTAGCCGGGTCTGCCGTTGTCATGGATATAGCAGCCGGTCACGCGGATGTTGTATCCGCCGTATTGGTACAGACCGGCGTGATAGGCCCCGTTGCGAATCTCCACATGGTCAAAAGTCACGTCGTGAGAGTACATAAGGTCGACCAAATCCATGTTGGTGGCTCCGGGCCCGGAGAAGATCAGGCCGGGTGCGGTCACTGGAGTCCCCTGAAAGGTGACGTATGCGGCATCGATGCGAGTGCTGCCCTCAATGATCGCCACCTCGCCGGGATAGTTGGTGAAAGTAATGTGACTGGTGGACGTTCCGGAACGGGTCAGAGACTGGCTGTAGGCGGTTGAACTGGTGCGGGGGTAGATGCCGCCGCGGAAGCAGATTCGCTCGCCGGGCTGGGCATAGTTAAAAGCGTGCTGCACGGTGCGCCAAGGCGCGGAGAGCGTGCCCGCGTTTGTATCCGAGCCTGCGGGCGACACATAAAGCTGGCATACTTGAGCGTTCACAACCCGAGGCAACAAAATTATCGCCGCCAACGCACTATGCAAAAGCCATGATTTAAAAGGACGTTTCGACAAAATACACCTCCCCCAATTCGATTTGTTTACTTCAGGGCGGCCAAACAGGCGCCCTAGACTGATTTCAGGAGATCCGCCATGTCAGATCTCTATGCAAAACAGATTGGGAATATCCACGTGGCGCGTGGGTAGTGGTTGGATGACTTCCCTGGTTCAGCTCTGGAGACGCCGTCGGCCAAGTGAGGAAGACCGCGGGAGGAGACGAGCAGTTCCGGCATCTCGCTGAACATCACATTAGGAACCCAGTGTAATGTTCCGCACGAATGAATTCTATGCGGAGTTCGCCTTAAATGTCGGGGGAATGTGCCCTAGGTTTGGGGGTTCTCGATTGGACTGGCGGTAGTCGCTCAGTGGATTTTGGAATGAATAGCGCCTGCAGTTGTTGGGGAGGTTAATGTGTATGCGCCGAGATCGGGTGGCAGATGCCGAACAATGCCGTCCTTGTCGGTTGGCTGCGTATACAGTGCGTTTCCCGCTCCGGCAGCCGGACTTCCGGCTTTCAAGTGGTAGTTGCGATGGACGGGATCTGCAAACAACGGGTTGCCAACCGGCGCGTTCACAACCGGCAAACCAATCGGGTTGATATACCCTCGGAGCGACCACGCATCGTTCCAGAAGAGGTTCGAGTCGATGGTGAGACCGGCGGCTAGCAAGTCGATCCTCATCTGCGGATTAATGGCCGAATTGCCGTTGTTCGAGAGAATGTTGTTCACGATCTTGTGCAGACTTCCATAGACCACTATGCCGTAGTTCCCGTTATCCACAATCGTGTTCTCTTCCACCACCACGCCCGCTGGCGCGGGGTAAAGCTGCACACCCATGGCAACGTTGTGCGCGATCACATTATTGGCAATCAGGTTGCCCGTTCCGGCGGTGGCATCCCAGTAGATTCCTTGATCGGTGTTGATGTAGCTGGGTCTGCCGTTGTCATGGATATAGCAGCCTGTCACGCGGATGTTGTATCCGCCATATTGATACAGACCGGCGTGGTAGGCCCCGCGCCGAATCTCCACATGGTCGAAAGTGACGTCGTGGGAGTGCATAATGTCGACCAAATCCATATTCGTAGCCCCCGGGCCGGAGAAGATCAGGCCAGGCGCCGCCGCCGGACTACCCTGAAAAGTGACGAATGCGGCATCCACCCGCGTGCTGCCCTCGATGATCGCCACCTCGCCGGGATAGTTGGTGAAAGTGATGCGGCTAGTGGAGGTCCCGGAGCGGGTCAGGCTCTGGCTGTAACCGGTGGACCTGGACATTGGATAGGAACCGCCGCGGAGGCAGATCCTCTCGCCCGGCTGAGCATAGTTAAAAGCATGCTGCACCGTGCGCCAGGGCGCGGAGAGCGTGCCTGCGTTTGTGTCCGAGCCCATCGGAGACACATAAAGCTGGCATGACGTTGTCTTGGCCGCCGTTTGATTGCTGTCGGCCATTTCCGAAGGTGCCAGCTCCTTCCTTCTGGCGGGCTTGCCTGCACCCCAAGACGCGGCAATGAACGATAGGACCGCAATCGTAACCAATGCGGGAAGAGTTCTCAAGCTGAACATGACGCGTCCGACCGGTTACCGGTTTGTCTGTCAGCAAATACGCAAGCAGAATGCCAACGTTATCTCCAGCACCTGTCATCGGCTCTGGACCGCTGCTGATGGCGTGGGTGGGTTTGGTGGAGCCGGGGTTCCCTGGTTAAGGTCATGTGAATTCCCTCGAATCAAGTCGCCGCTGTCGGCTTTGGCTGGAAGCACTTGATCTTGCTGCTATTCCGTTTACAGATGCCCTCAAGGGCGCGGTGGTACGCGCCGTGCTTGGTGTTTCCAGAGTACGGGCAAACTCTGCCAGACGAACCAAATCTCAGGATGAGGATTCATGAGACGATCAGCCGCCCATCGAAGCGCGCTGCTTCTATCGACGCGACATGACCGCCGATTGGCGGGTATGCTCACCCGCGGGCCCTGAAGTATGGCGGCGAGGCCGAGATGAGAGCGAAGATTCTCACTTTTTCTGGATTTTCCGTCTGATCGCCAGTGGAGAGGAGAGGTTTTTATGATGACAGTGCGAACAATGCGCGATAGAAGCGCTACAAACGTGGCCCTCGAAAATCTACCTCTGGTCCCGCCGAACGTGGCAACAAGGAAAGCGGCTGACAATCCAAGGGCCGTCGAATTCTTGTATCTGGATCAGGACGCTGTCCTGGCCGCCGACCTGCTGGACATGCAGCGGGCGATGGAGGTTGTGGGACAAGCCCACGCCCTGTTTGCCCAGGGCGAGGTACGTCATCCGCACAAAGTGGTGTTGCGCCAAGGGGACACGGCGGAATCCGAAGCGCAAGGGCGCTTCAACGCGCTTTTCGCCGCAATCGGCGGACCGGTTCGCGCCATGGGAATGAAGTGGATCGGAAGTTTCCCCGCCAACCGCGAGCGGGGCTTGCCGCGGGCCAGCGCCCTGATTATCTTGAACTGCCCCGATACCGGCATGCCTGTGGCGGTTATGGACGGCACGTTAATCAGCGCCATGCGGACAGGCGCAATGACGGCACTCGGGGTACGGTACCTCGCGCCGCGGAAGACCCGCAAGATTGGTGTGGTTGGAGCTGGGGTTCAGTCACGCACCCAGATTCTTGGCCTCCATACCGTCTTTCCAAAGATCGAAGAGATCGCTCTGGTTAACCGCGAAATCTCGAAGGCCGAGGCTCTTGCCGACGAATGCCGGCTACTTTGGGAGGCGCCTGTGCGCGCCGTGGAAACGGTTGATGAGGCGCTGGCGGACGCCGACATAGCCTTGACCATAACTACTGCACACGAACCGCTGATGTTCGCGCGGCAGATCAAGCCGGGTGCGTTAACGGTACAACTGGCCGGTCATGAATGCGAGTTCGCCGTGATCCAACAGTGCCAGAAAATTGTAACCGACGATTGGGACGTGGTGAAACATCGCGGAATCATGACCCCTGCTCTAATGCACCAGCAGGGACTGCTGCGCGACAGCGATATCCACGCCAACCTGGGCGAACTAATTCTGGGAAGGAAGCCCGGACGCGAGAATGACAGCGAACGGATTCATTACGCGCATATGGGCATGGGCCTGGATGACGTTGCGCTCGCGTGGGCGGTCTATCAAACCGCTTGTCAACGCCATCTGGGAATCCGACTCCCCCTATGGCGGGAGCCCCTGTGGGTCTGAGAAGTCATGGAACGAACGAAATGAGCAGTCTATTGTCACCGGTTGGTTCACGGCCCTTCAATTTGCGCCGATCGCTCGGCACCCTCGCCAAGTCCGTCGAACTTCGCTGGGCTCTCGCGACCAACGGTACCGACTCGCTCCTCCGGCGGCGCTTCAACCGGTGGGCCAGGCAGGGGCGTGGCGAACGGATGGAGATGCACCATACGCCCATCGCGGAAGCCATGTGGAATCGAATGGAACTCGGCCCGGACGACCGAATCCTGGAACTCGGCTGCGGCGAAGGCTGGGCATGCCGGCTGATGGCGCGTCGAGCCGGGGCCGGATGCTCGGTTGTCGGCATCGATATTTCCAATGAAATGATCGGCCGCGCTCGGGAGAAGAGCCGTTCTCTCGCCAACGTAAGTTACCATTGCGGCTCAGCGGAGCAGATTCCCGGTCCCGATGGGTACTTTACGAAAGTCGTCAGCATTGAGGCCTTTTATTATTTCGAACGGCAAGACGAGGTTTTGAGGGAACTACGCCGGGTAGTGAAGCCTGGAGGACATCTTTACTTGCTGATGTGCCTCTATCGCGACGACCCTAAGGCCCAGGGCTGGTTCGAGGACGTCGGACTTCCGGTACACAATCGCAGCGTGACCGAATACAAAGACATGTTGCGGCAGGCGGGATGGGTGGGCATAGATGCCGAAGTTTTTGAATTCAGGACTGACGCCTTAGGAAAGCGGGACGCGCATGATCGCCCCCTCCTGATCACCGCGAGGAAGTCATGTTGATAAGCCCTTCCGGCCGGCAGTTTGCCTGGCAGCAGACAGACTTCCGCGGCAGCCCTGATGGCGCCGCAGACCGATGATCATAGCGGACACTTCGACCCCTGTACTCGTCCTCCGCCCGCACCACCACGGAGCATTGGGAATCTTTCGGAGTCTAGGTAGTCTCGGTGTCCCGGTGTATGCCGTAGAGGACGGGGAGTGGGCCCCACCCCTTCAATCCCGCTACTGCCGTGGAATCTTCCATTGGGATGTTCGTCACGCGGAGGTGCAAGAGTCGGTCGCGGCTCTCCTCAAGATTGCAGGCAATTTCGATCGTCCGCCGATCCTAATCGCCACCGATGACGCAACGGCAGTGCTGGTTCAGGAAGCAGCCGAGGAGTTGCAACCAGCCTATCGGTTTCCTGTCCTTCCCAAGGGGCTCGCACGCCGGCTCTGCAGCAAGAGGGAGCTGTATTTCTTGTGCCGGGACTCAGGTTTCCCTACGCCGCACACGACCTTTCCGCGATCGCGCACAGAACTTCTCCAATGTCTTGAAAAAGTCGTCTTCCCGGTTGTGTTGAAGGGCATTGACGATCGCCGCCTGTTCGGGCGCACCAAGGTCGGCATGCGGATCGTCCACAACGCGGCCGAACTCTTGAAGGGCTATGACGAAATGGAAGATCCGGCGCATCCCAACCTCATGCTGCAGGAATACATTCCCGGAAATGTAGACACGGTCTGGATGTTCAACGGATATTTCAATGCGAAATCGGAATGCTTGGCGGGGTTCACCGGGAGAAAGCTGAGGCAGCGCCCGGCTTACACCGGCATGACATCGCTCGGGGTCTGCCGCAGGAATGAAACCGTCGATCAATCCATCCGGATGTTACTTGGGTCTCTCCGTTACACCGGCATGATAGACCTGGGCTGCCGGTACGACGAGCGCGACGGGCGGTATAAACTGCTCGACGTTAATCCGCGCGTCGGATGCACGTTCCGCCTGTTCGTGGATCCCGCGGGGATGGACGTGGTCCGCGCCTGCTATCTGGATCTGACCGGGCAGCCGGTCGAGGCAGAGGCCGCTGAAGAAGGCCGCAAGTGGCTGGTTGAGAACCAGGATCTCATGGTGCTGCCGCAGTACATGAGAGATGGAAAGCTCACCGCTGGTGCGTGGTTGCGCTCGTTGCGAGGAGTGCGGGAAACCGCTTGGTTTGACCGGCGTGACCTGGCGCCATTTTGGGCAGTGTGGGCCGGGTTTTTCGGTCTCTTCCGGCGCTGGCTGCTCAACCGACAGAAGTCTCGCCGCACGGTAGCGCCTCGCCCGTCTCTCATTTCGGAGAGTGCGCGATTCAAGCCCGAGCCACTGAGCGAATCGATCAAAAAGCGAGCAGCGAGCCAGCGAACCGACTGAGCACCTGAGCTTCTGACTCCGCGTCAGCCCGCGTCTTGTCTGAAGATTGTAGCCGAAACGAATCCCTGCCGCGCACCCTTGTTCTCGCGGTTTTCCTGTCGCCAGATGCCTGAAAACCGTTGCGATATCGGACAACTGGTCCCAAAACCGGACAGCGGCAACTGTTCCGACCGGAGATGCATCACTCAAACGGTTATGTGAGACCCCCGTCCTATGTTCTTGAATGATTGCATCGTTTTGCGCCGCCTGCCCCACAGCCTCCGTTAGATAGCCCGTCCCCCTCCTTGGTTAACCCGCTTTCCCTCGAAAAATAAGGCGCTTAGTCGCTTGACTACTAAGTGGCAGGGCAATTGCCTTTGCAAGCTGTTACATTGCTGCAACTTCGGTAAGACCTTGCACCACCGGTGGTGGCGGTGGCACTCAGCCAATTCCAGGGCACCCATCGCGGCCCTTTGCCAAAATAGGATCGTGCTAAAGATGAACTATTCGCGAAATTTTTCGCCGCTTGCATTGTTCGCGTTGAGTTTCTCCACCTTCGCCCAATCGCCCGACATTACGGTGCAGGCGCCGCCGCCCACACCCATAGTAGGCTCTCTACTAAAGCCGTTTCATCTCGAGCGCCGCACCGTTTCGCCGGCGCGGCTTTCGAATACGCCGCGGCTGGAAACTCTGGTGCGCGGGGGTAATCTTTACTTGTCAGTGCCGGATGTGATCGCGCTAGTGCTCGAGAACAATATCGATATCGCGATCCAGCGTTATGGACCGGTCCTAGCGCGCGAGGCGCTGCGGCGCGCCTCGGGGGGCGGCCTGCTGCGCACTGTCGGAACGCCGGTTTACCCCGGTCCAGTGAGCGTCAGCTTGCAGGGAGTCAGCGTGAACGCAGTCGGCCTGGCGGAGAGCGGATCGGGAGTCAGCTCGGGCGGCGGGCTTCTGGTTGGAAGCCTTCCGCCGCCCCCGGCATTGGATCCGTTTCTGTTTGCCTTTGCAAATTTCGCGCACAACACGGCGGCGCAGAGCAACACGTTTCTGGTCGGGGTTCCCACGCTGCTCGACGACACGCGGTCTTACCAATTCGGCTACGGGCAATCGTTTCTCACAGGAACCAGCGGCCAGCTCTTCTTCGGCAGTTTCCACAACGCGCTCAACAGCCCCAACCCGCTGCTGAATCCCTACACGAACGGCGTCCTCGACTTTTCCATCACACAGAACTTGCTTCAGGGCTTCGGTATCGCCGTGAACAACCGCAGTATCCGAGTGGCCAAAAACAATATGAGGGTTACGGATCTGCAGGTGAAACGGCAGGTGATCACCACGGTCTCCGCCGTTCTAAATCTTTATTGGGACCTGGTCAGTTTCAACGAAGACCTGCGCATTAAAGAGCAGGCGCTGGCGACGGCCCAAAAGCTTCTCGAAGACAATAAGAAGCAGGTAGCCATTGGCACGCTCTCGGCGATCGAAGTTACGCGCGCCGCGGCCGAAGTTTCATCCGGCAAGGAAAACCTTCTGATCGCGCAAACCAACGTGGCGCAACAGGAAACGGTGCTGAAGAATGCGCTCAGCAGAAATGGAGTGGCCAGTCCATGGCTGGACGATGTACATATTATTGCGCTCGATCACATCCAGGTTCCCGAGAAAGAGGATCTCAAACCGATTGCCGACTTGGTGGAACAGGCGATCGCCAAACGGCCGGAGCTGGAGCAGACGCGGATTAACGTCGAAAGCACGCGGATCAATCTCAAGGGCAGCAAAAACGCGCTGCTGCCCACGCTGCAAGCCTTTGCCGATCTTTCCAACAACGCCCTGACGGGCGAGGCGAATGCGCTGTCGCATGGCGCAAATGGCACGCCCGACCCCTTTGTGTTGGGCGGCTACGGGAATCTGCTTGGGCAACTTTTCCGCCGCAATTATCCTAACTACTCGGTCGGTTTCTCGTTGAATATTCCGTTTCGCAACCGGGCAGCACAGGCCGACTATGTGACGGACCAGCTCGCGGTGCGGCAAGCCGAGCTGCAGCTGCAGCGCAGCGTGAACCAGGTTCGCGTGGATGTCAAAAATGCCGTCATCAGTTTGCAGCAGGCCCGCGCGCGATATGAAACAGCGGTAGCCACGCGCGTGCTGGCACAGCAGACGCTTGACGCCGAGCAGAAAAAGTTCCAGTTTGGCACCTCCAGCATTCCGCTGGTGGTACAGGCGCAGCGCGATCTGAACAATGACCAGAGCGCCGAGGTGCAAGCCATGGCGAATTACACTCACGCGAGAATCGCATTCGACGACGCGGTGGGGCAAAGCCTCGACCAGTACGGCATCACGATGGAAGAGGTGAAAACGGGACAAGTGGCGCGGGTTTCGACCATCCCGAATGTAATTCCGGATGAGAAAAAGTAATCAGGAGCTATGGACATGAATTCAAAAAAAATCCTGGCTGTCCTGGTCTCCTGGAGCTGCCTGGCGTCCCAATGCTATGCGCAAGAGGCCACAATCACTGTTCAGAAACCCAAAGCCCCGATTCTGGTGCGTCCGTACCTGGAGCCGACGGTTCCTCCGGCGCGGCTGAAAAACTCGGAGCGCCTGCATAGCCTGATTCGGGTGGGCAAACTCTATCTCACGGTGCAAGATGCCATCGCGCTGGCGATCGAGAATAATCTTGATCTGGAAGTCGACCGGTATGGACCGCTTCTGGCCGAATGGCAGGTAGAGCGCCAGCAAGCCGGTGGCCCTCTGCGCGGCGTCCCCAGCAGCAGCTCGCTGGTGAATCAGGTCACCAGCGGGCAGGGCATTGCCGGAAGCCAGCAGAGCGCCGGCCTTGGTGGTGGCGGCAATAACACTGGCGGCGGTGGAGCGGGAGCGGCGGTGGTTTCACAAATCGGACCGATCACGCCGAATTTGGACACCGTCCTACAAAGTGCATCGGCCTATTCGCACAGCACGAGCCCGCAGGCCAACACCGTACAGAGCCAGACGCCCGCCCTGGTGGATACCCGGCACATTTACAACACCGTCGT
>DATLVQ010000084.1:0-7676 GCA_035577325.1 Bryobacteraceae bacterium
GGCGGATCGCCCCTCGATGCCGCCAAGGCCATTCGGCTGCTGGCCACGCATCCGGGACCGCTCGCGCAATATGACGATTTGCTCGACGGCGGCAATCGCATCTCGTCCAACCTGCCGCCCTATATCGCCATCGCCACCACCGCGGGCACTGGCAGCGAAGTGGGCCGCTCGGCCGTTATCACCGTCAAAGCCACTAACCGAAAGACCGTCATTTTCAGCCCGTACCTCATCCCTTCCATCGCCCTCGCCGACCCCGAGCTCACCCTCGACCTGCCGCCCCACATCACCGCGGGCACCGGCATGGACGCATTTACGCACAATGTCGAAGCGTATCTCGCCAAGGGGTATCACCCGATGTGCGACGCCATCGCGCTCGCGGGCGCCAAATTGGTTTGGGACAATCTGCCGCGCGTGATGGAAACCCCGCACGATCTCGAAGCCCGCTCGAATCTGCTCATGGCCGCCATGATGGGTGCCGTCGCGTTTCAAAAAGGACTCGGGGCCGTGCATTCGCTGGCCCATCCGCTGTCCACCGAGTGCGGCATGCACCACGGCACTACAAACGCCATCCTGTTACCCGTGGTACTCGAATTCAACCAGTCTGCCGTGCCGGATCGCATTGCCGATCTCGCCGCTCTATTCGGTGGCGGCGATGCCGCCGAACGCGTCCGCGAGTTGAACCGGAAGGTTTCGATCAAGCCGCGTCTCCGCGATTGGGGTGTTGCCGAATCCATTCTTCCCTCCCTGGCCGACAAGGCCATTCAGGACGGTTGTCACCAGCTCAACCCCCGCCCCTGCACGCGCGAAGACCTGCTGAATCTCTACCGCCAGGCATATTAAAGCGCGCCTCTGGAGGCTTCCAGATGCCGCCTGTGCCACAATGTGTATTCCATGCAGGTCTTGCAGGCAGGAGAACACAAGTTCATTTTTCTTGAGCTGGATGCCGAAACCATAACCAACGTGGCCAAACAGGCCGGTTTCGAGGTCAAGATCAAGGACGGCTCGCGCATGCTGTCGGCGGAACTGACCGCGTTCGGCCGCCAATCGCCCCTGCTGCTCTTCGATGCCGCCGATCCCGCCAACCTCGGCTGGTTCTCGCGCTGCCAGTTCTACGTGGATGGCCGAACCGGAGCGATCATGCAGACGCCCATGCAGCTCGCCAATCAGCTCGACCGGGGCGGCAAGCCGCAGTCGCAAGCTGTCCGCCTCACAATCACCAAGGAACTGCCTGCCAGCTACCGTTTGCCCGGCAAACAGCCCGTCACCGAACAGGTCCTATACGCTCTTCTCTACAATTTCCTGAACGCTCTCACCAAAACCGGCGTCGCCGTCTGCGGCGCTTCCATCGTCAAGCCTCTGGCCGGTCGCACGGAAAGCTAAGCCAATTCATCTTGCTGCAGCCCGCGCGACGGCCGATTCGACCTCCAGTTGATACGCAGCCAGCAGTTCCGCCGTCGACGCCTCGAATCGCAGCACGAGCACCGGCTGCGTGTTCGAGGCCCGCACCAGCCCCCATCCCTGCGGAAACAGAATGCGCACGCCGTCCACGTCCACGGTTTCGTGCGTCTTCTGGAATTTTTCCTTCACGCGCCGGACCACTTCGAATTTGCGGTCGTCGGCGCAATCCACGCGAATCTCCGGCGTCGCCACCGTCGCCGGCAGTCCGGCCAGCTGCGCGGAGAGCGGCTGCGCGGATTGCGCCACAATCTCCATCAAGCGGCAGGCCGCGTACAGCGCATCATCGAAGCCGTAGTAGCGGTCCGCGAAGAACATGTGCCCGCTCATTTCGCCCGCCAGCTCGGCATGCGTTTCTTTCATCTTGGCTTTGATCAGCGAGTGCCCCGTGCGCCACATGATGGGGTTGCCGCCATGCGCGCGAATGTCATCGTAAAGCGTCTGCGAGCACTTCACCTCGCCGATGAACGTGGCCCCAGGCTTGCGCTTTAGGATCTCCCGCGCGTAAATAATCATCAACTGGTCGCCATAGATGATGGTTCCGCGATCGTCCACCGCCCCGATCCGGTCCGCGTCGCCATCGAACGCAATGCCCAGGTCGGCGCGCTTGGCGACGACCGTCTCAACCAGCCCCGACAGGTTCTTGGGCACGGTCGGATCCGGATGGTGATTCGGAAAACGTCCGTCCATATCGAAGAACAGCTCCGTCGCCTCGCAATTTAGTCGCTGAAAAATTCGCCGCATTACAGGTCCCGCCGTGCCATTCCCCGCGTCCGCCACCACCTTCACCCGCCGCTTGAATTGAAATGACGCGGTGATTTCGTCCACATATGGTGTAGCGATGTCCACCGATTTTTCCGATCCCTGGCCCGCGGTGAAATCGTGCCGCTCGATCATCCGGCGCAGCTCCTGAATCTCGTCGCCATGGATCGTGGAAGTCCCGGACACAATCTTGAACCCGTTGTACTCGGCCGGATTGTGGCTCCCCGTGATCATCACCGCGCCATCCGCCTTCAGATGGAACACGGAATAGTAAAGCAGCGGTGTCGGCACGACGCCCACATCGGTTACGTGGCCCCCGCTCGCCATCAGCCCCTGGATCAGCGCGTTGCGCAGCCGCGTCGAGCTCAGCCGGCAATCGCGGCCGAGTGTGATGGTCCTCCCGTTCTTTCGCTGAAGATAGGAACCCACCGCCCGTCCCAACTCGATAATTCCCTGGTCGAGCAACTCCTGGTCCGCGATCCCGCGGATATCGTATTCCCGAAAAATGGCTGGATTGAGCATCCCGTCGCAGTATAGCGCGCCGGTTCCGCCACCCCCGCGCTACACTGGTTGTGGGGATGAAGGTCCCGACCACCACCACGCCGCCCGCCGCCCAACGCCCGTTCACCACTATTAGCGGCGTGCCCATCGAGCCGCTCTACAGTCCCGACGAGCTGCACGATCTCGATCCCGCCCGCGACCTGGGCGCGCCCGGCCGGTTCCCTTACACGCGCGGCATCCACGAAACCATGTACCGCGGCAAACTCTGGACCATGCGCCAGTTCTCGGGCTTCGCCACGCCGGAGGAAACCAACCGCCGCTATCTTTACCTGCTCGCTCAGGGCCAAACTGGCCTCTCGGTCGCGTTCGATCTTCCCACTCTCATGGGTTACGACGCCGACCACATGCTCGCCGAGGGCGAAGTCGGCAAGTGCGGCGTGGCCATCAGCTCGCTCGCCGATATGGAAACGCTGTTCCGCGGCATTCCGCTGGCCGATGTCACCACATCCATGACCATCAATTCGCCGGCCGCCGTGCTCTGGGCCATGTATCTGGCGGTGGCGGAGCAGCAGGGCGTCGACTGGGCGCGCCTTTCGGGCACCATTCAGAACGACATTCTCAAGGAATACATCGCGCAGAAGGAGTACATCTTCCCGCCGCGTCCTTCCATGCGACTGGTGACTGACACCATCGAATTTTCGGCCCGCCATACGCCGCGCTTCAATCCGATTTCGATCAGTGGCTATCACATTCGTGAAGCCGGCTCGACCGCCGTGCAGGAACTGGCCTTCACTCTGCGCGACGGCATCGAGTATGTCGAATGGGCGCTCGCCCGCGGCCTCGCCATCGACCAGTTCGCCCCTCGTCTCAGCTTCTTTTTCAACGCGCACAGCGATTTCTTCGAGGAAATTGCCAAGTATCATGCCGCGCGTAAGATCTGGGCCCACGTCATGCGCGACCGCTTCGGCGCCCAAGACGAGCGCAGCCTGAAGCTGCGTTTTCACGCGCAGACCGCCGGTTGCTCGCTCACCTGGCAGCAGCCGTACAACAACGTCGTGCGCACCAGCATCCAGGCCATGGCCGCGGTGCTGGGCGGATGCCAGTCGCTGCATACAAACTCGCTCGACGAGGCCTACGCGCTGCCCAGCGAGCATGCCGTCACCATCGCGCTGCGCACCCAGCAGGTCATCGCGCACGAATCCGGTGTTACCATCGCTCCCGATCCGCTCGGGGGCAGCTACTTTCTGGAGCGCCTCACGCTCGACACCGAGGCTGCCGCCCTGGCCTACATCCGCCGCATCGACGAGATGGGCGGCATGATTACCGCCATCGAACAGAACTTTCCCCAGAGAGAAATCGCTAACGCCAGCTACGAGTATCAGAAGGCCGTCGAGCGCGGTGATAAGATCATTGTGGGCGTCAATGCATTTCAGTCGGACCGGGAGGAAGCGGTCGAAATCCTCCAGATCGACCGTGCCGCCCAGGATCACCAGGCGAAAAAACTGGCGGCTTTGCGCGCCACGCGCGATAATAGCCGGGTGAGGGCTGCGCTCGACGCCCTCAAGCGGACTGCCGAAGGAACGGAGAATACCATGCCGTTCATCCTGGATGCGGTCCGCGCCTACGCCACGCTCGGTGAAATTTGCGACGCTCTGCGCGGTGTCTTTGGCTCGTATCAGGAGACGAGCTTGGTCTGATTCATGTCGGCGCCCATTAGAGTGCTGGTGGCCAAACCGGGTCTGGATGGGCACGATCGCGGCGCCAAGATTATCGCCCGCGCCTTGCGCGATGCTGGTATGGAAGTCATCTATACCGGATTGCGCCAGACGCCCGAGATGATTGTGAACGCGGCGCTCCAGGAGGACGTGCAGGTAATCGGGCTTTCCATTCTCTCGGGAGCGCACAACGCCATCGTGCCGCGTGTAATGGAATTGCTGCGTGAAAAAGACATGGCCGACGTGAAGGTGATCGTTGGCGGTATCATACCCGACGAGGACGCCCTGGACCTGAAGCGCCAGGGCGTCGCCGCGGTATTCCAGCCAGGCGCTTCGCTTGAGGGGATTGTGGACTTCATCCGCGCGAGCGTGCCCGCCTAGGCCTTTCAAAGGTTGAAAATGAATCACAGAAGACAGGAAATAGACGAAAAATTCAAAATCGCCGTATTCATTGATTTCGACAACATCGAGATCGGCGTCAAATCCACGTTGCAGCGCGAATTCGACGTGGCCGCGGTGCTCGACGCTCTGAAAGAGCGCGGTGAGATTGTCACCAAGATTGCGTACGCCAACTGGGGCCGCCAGGACACCTTCACGCGCCAGCTCTCCGAGCACGCCGTGCAGATGGTGCAGCGCGACCCTTCGCCGCGCGGCGACAAGAATGGCGCCGACATCAATCTGGCGCTGGACGCGCTCGAAATGGCATTCACCCACGATCACATTAACGCTTTCGCCATCGTCAGCGGCGATAGCGACTTCATCGCGCTAGTGAACAAGCTCAAGCAGTATGACAAGCGGGTCTTCGTGCTCGGCGGCCGCGCATTCACCTCGACCATCTTGCAGAAGAATTGCCACGAATTCATCAGCTACGAATCGCTGCTGATGGAAGCGCCCAAACATTCCCCGCGTCCCATGAATGCGCCTGCCGGCCAGCTGCAGCAACAGAGTGTCCCGCAGCAGCAGCGCGGAGGGCACCGCCGTCCGCCGCCCATCGACCTTGCTTTGGCCATGCCGCTGGTCGAGCGCGCCTTGCAGGTTCTCGAACGTCGCGAAGTGCGGCCTCAGCTCGGCCTGCTCAAATCCACCATGCTTCAGCTCGACTCCACTTTCAACGAGCGCGCCTATGGGGCCGGCTCGTTTACCGATTTCGTCGAGAAACTGCAGAAGGCGGACCTGGTCAACGTAACCGGCGGCGAAGGCCGCTATATGATCAAGCGCAAGGGTGAGATGGCCGCAGAGCAGGCCGCCGTGGTAAAGCCCGAGGAAGCCCTGACCGTGCTGCGCGATGTGCTCGAAACCCATCGCCTGGAAGTCGACAACGGCGCATCCGCCGAAGAACTCGGCGCCTGGGTCAAGGAAGAGCAACCGGACTTCGACTGGAAGAAATACGGATTCCAGGAATTCGGCGAGATGCTCAACTTCGCGCAGGACAAGTCGGTGGTCCGCGTCGAGCCGGACGAAGAGAAAGGGCTCATGGTTTATCTCGGGGCCGAATTCCATCCGCCCGCCATGCCGGAAGTCGAAGCGCCATCAATCAGCGACGAGCAGCCAAAGGAAGAGCCGGCCCCGACCATCGCCGGCCAGCCCATGGAGAAGGTGACTAAAGCCCGCCGTCCGCGCCGCGCCAAAGCTGCTTCCGCAACTGCCGGACCGTCCGCCGTCCGCCGTCCGCGAGGCACCCGCAGGAGCAGCGGCGCCCCGCGCCGCGCCCGCCCCGCGCCCAGTGACGCCCAGCCCACGGAATAGCGAACTGGCGTCCAGAATTGCTGGCCAACTCCGTCAGCGGCAGAGCCGCTGTCGCGAGGATGGAAAAACCGGTCCTTTTTGAGGGCGAGGCTTGCCACAGGCCGATCTAGTGCCTGTCTTCGGATCCAGCGGTTACATATCGGACGTCGTAAACGGCAGGCGAGGCATCAGCAAAGCGTAGGCATCAGCAAAGCGTACGCCAGAGCCTCGGCGGAATTCTTTCACGTTTCCGCTGATCTCTTCATGTGACGCCCGTGGTTAATCTACTGCGTCGGTCGTCTTCTTCCGCTCGTACGGCTGCTTCAAGTACCGTGCCACTTCGTCCTGCGCGCCCTGCGTGTTGTCGCGGGTCCGCTGCGCCAGTTGATATTCGTTCACGGCGCGCTCGCGCTGGCCCGTGATATCGAAGATCTTGCCGAGGTTGATGTGCGCCCACACCTCGGTCCACTTGGGCTCCAGATCGCCGTTGAGCGCCTCTCGAAATTCATTGGCCGCCGACTGGTAATTGTTCTGCAGGAAGAAAACTTCGGCGATCCGATAGTGCGCGAGCGAACTGTTCTTCGTGGTTTCGAGCGCCTTCTGATATTCCTTGAGTGCTTCGCCGAATTCGGCGATCTCTTGGAACTGCTCGCCGCGCCGGATCGCCACCGCCACGCGCATGGCGTTCGAGTACCGCAGCAGCCGGTTATTTGGATCGATGGTCACCGTCCTCGGCTTGCCGAAAGTATCCACCGAAAACTCCGAAGATGTGCCCACCACTTCCACGCGCTTTTCTTCCGGATTGCCCTCGGTATCGATCTTCAGCTCCACCGGCATGCGGAACGTATCCAGATCCTGCGACACCTTGCCCATCACGCGAAAGCCCTTCTGCGTGCGGAAAATCGTGTATTCCAGCTTGAATTCGGGCGCGCCGCTCGATTCGATCCACTCGATGAAAAAGTAGCCCAGATTCTGCTGCGACACCGCTTCCGCCGCCTTGCGGAAGTCTTCCGTCGTCACCGATTTCCACGCGTACTCTTTAACGTATTGTTTCAGCGACTCGAAGAATTTAGCGTCGCCCAGAATGAAGCGCAGCATGTGCAGCACCGCCGCGCCTTTTGCCCCGGTAAGCGCCCACAGCTCTGGCGAATAATCTTCCAGCCGCGACGCCTGAATCACGGGCACGTTGTCCACCGTCAACCCGTCTACGGCCACTTCGCGGAATTGCGAGTCGAGAGCGCCGGGCCCGCTGTTATGCTCCGCGTAGATGAGTTCCGAATAGACCGCGAAGCCGTTCGAAAGCCACAGATGATTGCGCGTCGCCGGAGAAATCAGAGCATGCCACCACTGGCGCGAGATCTGGTTGGCCATCAGCTTGACGCCCACGTCGCGCCCGATGGCGTGCGGGTTCAGAAAAATCATGCCAGGAGCCGAGAACCCGTTCGGCGCGCCGTTCTCCGTCTCCACCAGGGCCAGATTGGCGTACGGAGGTAGGCCGAACATGCCTGTGAAGTAAAC
>DATLVQ010000085.1:0-20615 GCA_035577325.1 Bryobacteraceae bacterium
CACAAAGACGCGCCGTACCGTCAAGAGCTGCCGCAAGACTTCTTCGTCAATCTTGTCTGCCTTTTCGGGCGCCGGCACACGCACCATTGCCGGCTCCTCAAAGGCCATCATGGCGAGCACGAGAAGCGAACTCAGCATCTAGGATCCCTTTCCCCCGCGGCGGGCGTCATCGTCCTGGTACTCGACCTTGCGGCCGGATTTGGCTTCCAGGACAACCAGCATGGCGCGCACGTCGTTCTTGCCGACTTCGAAAATCATGGCCTGCTGGCGGCCCTGATCGTCGGTGAAACCAACCGTCAGATAGTGCTTCCTGGTTTTGCTCAACAGAAAGACCGGCGAAATCAGAATGGCTTCGACGTAGCGGCGGCTGACGCGCTGGCCGTATTCGAGTACGTTGATCTTGTCATAAGGAACCTGGACCGTGACACCTTTGGTCTCGAAAAGGAAGACCTCCTCCTGCCTGGTGTTGACATAGCCTTGCGTCTTGCTGGGAAGGGCGGAGATGGTACCGCCTACATAGTGCACATGCTCGCTGGCATCGGCGCATGGAACGGGTAGGCGGAAGACGGTGACAGTCAGGACCAGAACCAACGGTACGCGGGCGTGCTTCATTTTGTTACGCAAGATGAGCCATCTTGAACAAGAGAGTGCGCGAATCGCCGCGGGATTCTCAAGTTTCACGGGCCCACGCAGGCCCTAACGTATAATCTGGTTATCGGAGAAGAAGATGGCCACAAGCCCGTTGCCGGGATCAGTGCGCGCAACCCCATGGTATGTATGGTGCGCCGTCCTGGCGGTGACTTCTGCGATGGTGGGCACGCACTGGGATATCTCCTGGCACCGATCCATCGGCCGCGACACGTTCTGGACGCCGGCACATATAGCGATTTATATGTGCGGGGTGCTGGCCGGCATTTCATGCGGCTTCCTGATCCTATCGACCACGATCCAAACTGCCTCGCCACTGAGAGAGGCATCGGTGAAGATCTGGGGATTCCGCGGCCCTCTCGGGGCGTTTATCGCCGCCTGGGGCGGGCTGGCGATGCTGACTTCGGCCCCATTCGACGACTGGTGGCACAACGCTTATGGCTTGGACGTAAAGATCCTGAGCCCGCCGCATGTGCTGCTCATCGCTGGAATGGTAGGCGTAGAACTCGGCGCCCTGATCCTGATTCTGGGCCAGATGAACCGGGTAACCGACCGCGCACGCGCGAGGCTCGAATGGCTGTTTCTGTATGTGGGCGCCATGATTCTGGTGTGCATCATGATCCTGATGTTCGAGTACACGCTGCGGCTCTATATGCACACCGGATTCTTTTACCGCGTCGTGGCGATTTCCATCCCTGGGATTCTGGCGGGTATGTCGCGGGCTTCCAACCGGCGCTGGGCGGCCAGCATAGTGGTGGGGATGTATACCGTTTTCCTCATCGACTGCCTGTGGATCCTGCCACTATTTCCGGCCGTGCCGAAGCTCGGACCCGTTTATCAGCAGGTAACCCACTTTATTCCCCCCGAATTTCCGTTGCTGCTGATCATACCGGCACTGGCGCTCGATTGGTTCTGGGCGCGCACACCGGACTGGAATTCGTGGCTGCAGGCGTTTGTTTCGGGAGCGCTTTTTGTAGGCCTGCTGATGGCGGTGGAATGGCCCTTCGCCAGTTTTCTGATGAGCCCGGGCAGCCGCAACTGGGTATTTGGAACCGCTTACTTCGACTTCAATCTGCATCCTCAGAGCCATTACGTCCGGTATCAGTTTGTGAATTTGGAGAAGACGCCGGCGCAGTTCTGGACTGAGATCGCAGCAGCCCTGGCCGCCGCTACGGTCACGATACGATTGGGTTTTGCGTGGGGCAACTGGATGCGGCGAATTCGGCGGTAGAAGACAAATCGCCGGACAGGCAGCAGCATCGGTGCTGAGGGACGGAGGCTTTTCATGCGCCACATATTTCTGTTCATCGCCATGGCTTCGGCGGCACTTGCGCACGTCGGCAGCCCGGACATTTTCTTTGAAGGCGATGCCGGCCCCTATCATCTGCTGGTCGCGATCCGGCCGCCGGTGGTGATCCCGGGTGTGGCCGAGGTGGAAGTCCGCAGCGCATCGAACGACGTGCGGGAAGTGCGGGTAGTGCCGCTGCCTCTGCGCGGGCCGGGGGCTAAGTTCGCGCCCACTCCGGATGTCGCGCGACGTTCCAAAGACGATCCGCAATTCTATACAGGAAGCTTGTGGATGATGGGTTTCGGCTCTTGGCAGGTGCGCGTGCAGGCCGATGGCCCAAAAGGCAAAGGGGAAATTTCTATTCCGGTACCGGCCTTGGCCGTGCGCTCCTCCACCATGCAGAAGGAACTCGGCGCGGCCTTATTCGGCTTGCTGATGATTTTGGTTATCGGGATCGTCAGCATTGTTGGCGCGGGTGTGCGGGAGGCGCAACTCGAACCGGGCGAGGCGCCGTCGGAGAAGAATCGCAAGCGTGGAGCCAGGGTCATGGCAGTCGCGCTGGTATTCATGATTACCGCAGTTTATCTGAGCAACAAATGGTGGAACGCGGAAGCCAACGCGTACGCGCAGCATATCTACAAACCGATTGAAATATCGGGCAGCGTCGCGGACGGCGGCCGGCTGGCGTTGAAGCTTCAGGAGGCGGGCTGGCTGAGCTTCGACAAGCTGGACGATCTGATCCCCGACCACGGGCACCTCATGCACCTGTTCATAGTGAGCACGCCGGCCATGGACCGCATCTGGCATCTTCATCCGGAGCAGACCGGGCCCGGCGCGTTTGCTCTGCCGCTGCCGCAAATCCCAGCCGGCCGCTACAAGCTGTTTGCCGACATCGTGCATGACAATGGCATTCCCGAGACGGGCACGACCGAGATGGAGATTCCTCAGGTCACTCCGGGCGTGGCGCTAGGACCGGACGACGCCGCGGCCACCGGAACGCCTGTAACACAGGCGGATGCGCAGCGAACGGTGTCGCCGCTGAGCGCAGGGTTCCGCATGGTATGGGTCAAGGATGCCGCGCCGCTCAAGGTCACGCGCGTTTACCTATTCCGCTTTCGCGTAGAAGATTCCGGCGGCAAACCGGCGCAAGATCTGGAACTCTACATGGGTATGCCGGCGCACGCAGAGTTTGTGCGCGCCGATTTCAGGGTTTTCGCACACGTGCATCCGTCGGGCTCCGCGCCGATGGCGGCGCTGGACATCGCGCAAGCGCAGGTGAGCGGCGGCAACGCACCGGATGCGCAGCCAATGGCGGGGATGCATGCGATGCACAACTCAGGTTTGCCACCCGAAGTGACCTTTCCATATGGGTTTCCGCAGCCCGGACAGTACCGGATTTTCGTGCAGGTGAAGCGCGCCGGCAAGGTGGAAACCGGAATCTTCGACGCACGGGTGGAATAGATTTTGCACACTCTCAAAGAGAAAGGCGTCCTGATTACCGGAGCGGGGCGCGGGATCGGCAAGCGCTTGGCACTGGGTTTTGCGCAGGCCGGCGCGCGAGTCGGGTTGTTGTCGCGCAGCCAGGCCGAGCTCGACGCCACCAAACTCGAGATCGAGCATGCGGGCGGAGCGGCGCTGCGCATCCGCGCCGACGTCCGCGATTACGAACAGCTCAGCGCGGCGGTGGATCGCATGCGCGTCGTATTTGGCGGCGTGCACGTACTGATCGGGGCGGCGGCGGTGCAAGGGCCCATCGGACCTTTCGTTGAGGGGAAACCCAAGCAGTGGTGGGAAGTGCTCGAAGCCAACGTGCTTGGCGTAATGCACGCCTGCCGAGCGGTGCTGCCGCAGATGATCGAGCGGCGCTCGGGCAAAATCATTGTGCTGAGTGGAGCCGGCGCGGCGGAAGCGCGCCCCAACTTCGCACCGTTCGCGGCGTCGAAGGCGGCTGTCGTCCGGTTCGTCGAAACGCTGGCCGAGGAAATTCGCGATCACAACGTTCAGGTGAACGCGCTCGAGCCCGGCGGAACCTACACCAGCATGACGGACGAGATCATTCAAGCCGGCGCGCGAGCGGGCTCGAAGGATCTCGAAGAAGCTGAGCGCGTGCGTATCACCGGCGGCGCTTCGGCGGAAAAACAGACGCAGCTCACGCTGTTTCTGGCGTCCGAACGGTCGAATCACATCAGCGGCAAGCTCATCCAAATGAGTGACGACTGGAAGCGTCTGGAGCAAGGAAACATGCATCCGGCCGCGTACACGCTGCGCCGCGTGCAGAAGGTTTGAGGCACGCGGCGTCAGGCTTATTTTGCCGGCTCGATGACTTCGAGAACCTGGTTGGCGCGGACTGCGCGCAGCACTTGCTGGACGCCGCTGGGCCAGCGGATTTCGATGCGATCCGCCTGCTTCGCCGCACCCAATCCGAAGTGCACGCCAAAGTGGCTGGATGAAGCGTAGCCGACGCTCGATGTCATCTCGTTAGATTGATTTCCGATGCGGATGCGCGCGCCGATGCCATCGCGATTACTGCGGGTTCCGCGAAGTTTGAGGATCAACCAGGAGTTTTCATCGGGGCTGATGTTTTGCCAAAGCTCCGCCGGCTCGCCTAACGCGGTCGCCACGACATCGATTTTGCCGTCGCGATTGAAGTCCGCGAATGCGGCCCCGCGATGAGCGCGCGGCTGCTGAAAGTCCGAACCAGCGCCGCTCGAGGCCTCGCGAAACGTGCCATCGCCGGCGCTGGCAAAGACGCTGTTGGCGAGCTTGTATTTGGCGGCTTCGAAGGTTTCAACGGTGTCGTTCACGTGGCCGTTGGCGGTGAATAGATCTTTCCAGCCGTCGTTGTTGAAATCGAACAGGCCATTACTCCAGCCGCTGAGCTGGTTGGTGAGTGGGCCGATGCGGCTGCGGTAGGTCCAGTCGCGGAATTCGCCGCCGCCGTGGTTACGAAACAGAGGAAAGGTTTCGCCCGCGAGCGCTGTGAAGACGATGTCGGGAAGCCCGTCGTTATCGTAATCGCGGAAATCAACGCCCATGCCCGAGATGTTCCGGCCGCTATCGGGCAGCGCGGCACCGGTCTCGAGCGCGACTTCGGCAAATTTCCCGTTACCGAGATTGCGGAAGAGGAAATTGGGCAGCTTGTCGTTGGTGACGAAGATGTCAGTCAGGCCGTCGCCGTCGTAATCCGCGAAAGCCACGCTCATGCCTTTGCCGATCTGTGAAGCAATACCGGATCTTTCGGAGACATCCTCAAACGTTCCATCGCCGCGGTTGTGATAGAGCCGGTTGGCGAGGCCGTCAAAGAACCTGGGGTGGCAGTAGGCGCGCAGTTTGCGCACGGGGTCGCCGCAGAAAGGCGCAATCTCAGGCGACCACTTGACGTAGTTGACGACGAATAGATCGAGCAGGCCGTCGTTATCGTAATCGAACCAGCCGCCGGTGATGGACCATTCCGCGCTGCCAATGCCCGCTTTGGCGGTGACGTCGGCAAAGTTTCCATTGCCCAAGTTGCGGTAAAGATGGTTCGAGCGGACGCCGGCGACGAACAGGTCAACGTGGCCGTCGTTGTCGTAGTCGGCCGCCGCGGCCCCGATCGAATAGCCCACGCCCGCCAGGCCAGCCTCCATGGTGACATCCTTGAATTTCATGCCGCCCAGGTTGCGAAACAGGCGATTGTGAAATTTCTCCGCGCTTTTTTCGAGCGAAGGAACGCTGGCGCCGTTAGTGAAAAAAATATCGGGTAGACCGTCGCCATCGTAGTCGAATACGGCGACTCCCCCGGGCATAGTTTCGATCAAATGCTTTTCGGCAGTGGGACTGTTTTCGAGTACGAAATCCAAGCCGGCGCTTGGCGCCACGTTACGGAACCGGATAGGCGCGGGCGGCACGGGCCGGGACGTTTGGGCGAGTAGCGCAAGCGCCGCAAGAAAAACGATGCCGGGAATAGCGGTCACGAACCAGGTTGCGCGTGCATGCCTCAGATGAGATGATTTTGCGGAGGTTTCCGAATGAGAAAATCCGCCTTGATGGGCGTGCTCGTGTTGATCTTTGCCGTAACGGCTTCCCCGCAGGCGCAGTCGCCGAAGCGAAAAAAACTGCTGGCGATTGGGCTGTCCGCGGGTTTCCAGCACGATTCAGTTTCACACGGCTTGGCCACCATCTGGAAGATCGGGCAGCAATCGGGGCTGTGGGATACGTTTATCCGCACCGATACGCAGCTGCTCACCAAGAAGAAGCTGGCGAGCAACGGCAAGAACCTCGACTATTTCGACGCCGTGATGTTTTACACCACCGGCGAGCTGCCGATGGATGACGAACAGAAGGCCGCGCTGATGTCGTTCGTCAAAGAAGACGGAAAGGGATTCCTGGGTACGCATTCCGCCACCGACACGTTCTACAAGTGGCCGGAGTATGGCGAAATGATCGGCGGTTACTTCAACGAACATCCGTGGCACCAGAAGGTCACGGTCAACGTGGAGGACCGCGATTTTCCGGCGACCAAGCACTTTCCGCCGTCGTTCGAGATTACCGACGAGATCTATCAGTTCAAAGAGTATTCGCGCGACCGGGTGCGCGTGCTCATGAGCCTGGACCCGAATTCGGTCGACCTTACGAAAAAGACTGTGCATCGCACCGATAAGGATTTCGCTGTAACTTGGGTGCGCAATTTTGGCAAGGGGCGCGTGTTCTATTCTTCGCTGGGCCATGAGGAGCAGGTGTGGGACCGGCCAGACATTCAGCAAATGTGGCTGGAGGCCGTCAAGTGGGCGATGGGGATGACTCAGGGAGATGCCACGCCGCGGCCCAAGCCAGCGGACTAAAGATGAAGGCAGGACAGGGCCGCCGCCGGTCAAATTCTGTCAGAGAAGATTGCCAGGTCAGAAACTGCTTGACAGAGCCGCGAATCTTGGATAGCCTAAACCAAATTTAATATGCTCAGGAGGTTAAGGGGATCTATGCTTCATCCGACTTCCTTACCGTACGCAAGAAAGTTGTTTTTAGCGCTCGCTCTCGTGGCTCTGCCAGCAGCGGCGCAGACGGGTCTCGGCGTCGTTCGCGGCACGGTGCAGGATGCGTCCAAAGCCGTGATGCCCAACGTCAAGGTCACTCTCACCAACACTGGGACGGGCGTGGCGCGAGACAGCGTAACTAACGCTGACGGCATTTACTATTTCGGCGCGGTCTCAATAGGTCCGTACAAGCTATTGGCCGAATCGCAGGGCTTCAAGAAATGGGAAGGGACGCTGACGGTGCAGGCTGGGCAGACGGTGGTGATTGACCCGTCGCTGGAAGTCGGAAGCCTGGAGTCGGCCGTAGAGGTGACGGGCGCCGCTCCGGTTATTGACACCCAGGGCGCTCAGGTCGCAGATGTCAAGGACGCTCTGCGGATTCACGACTTGCCGCTCAACCAGCGGCAGATATCGCAGTTGTTCGACTTGACCCCGGGCGTGGTGGGCGGCGGCAGTCCGCGCACAAATGGCATGAAGGTCGGGGCGACGGAAATGAATTTCGATGGAATGTCCATGGTCGATCGATTCGGGGGCGGCATCTCCAGGATGCAGCCTGGCCTTGACACCGTCCAGGAGTTCCGCATTGAAACGGCTGGTTCAGCTGCGCAATACTCGAGGCCAGCGACCATTGACGTGGTGAGCCGGAGCGGCAGCAACGAGTTCCACGGCGGGCTGTTCGAGACATTCCGGGACAACGCCGATGGGCTGCGCGCACGCCAGCGTCAGGATGGCAACACTGCGGCCAAATATATCCGGAACGAGTATGGCGGCTGGGCCGGCGGCCCGGTGCTGATCCCAAAACTCTATAACGGCAAAAACAAGACGTTCTGGATGTTCAATTGGGAAGGCCTGAAGCAGCGCCAAAACCAATTTGCCACAACCGGCGTACCTACCGCGGCCATGTGGAACGGCGATCTGAGCAACATCACGGATTTCAACGGCAATGCGTACACAATCTACGACCCGGCGACGACGACCGGACCGAACGGCGCGCGGTTGCCGTTTCCGAACAACGTGATACCGTCAGATCGCATCAGCCAAACCGCCAAGGTCTTCCAGGGTGTTACTCCGGTGCCGAACATCGGCGGGAATCTGAATCCCTTCATCGACCAGAACTTCCAGTATTTTTATTCAAGACCCACGGACCAGCACACGTGGACGATTAAGATCGACCATAATTTCTCCGAGAAAGACAGCCTTTCGGGGCGCATTACAGTAGCTCCCAATTTCAACGCGCAATATGGCGGCAAATACGGTTACCCGCCGCCGGGTTGCACCAATTGCGGCGGCAGCGGGGAACAGGACATCCACATGTACTCTTCGAACGTCCGCTGGAATCACGTGTTCTCGCCGGCGTTACTGAACGAATTCCAGGTTGCCGGTTTCCGCTCCGCCACCCACTATGGAACACTCGGCGACAGCACGAACTGGGCCAACAAGCTGGGAATGCCGAACCCGTTCGGCGTCACGGGCTGGCCGACAGTTTACTTCGCAGGCTACGGCGACCCCGCCGCCAATATGCTGTACTACGGCGGCTGGGATGGCGACAACAACCATCACCAGAATCTGACGTCGTATCAGATCGATGAAGGCATTACCTGGGTCAAAGGAAAACACACTATTAAGGCCGGTTTCAGAGGCCGGCAGGAATATAACAATGTCGCTGAGTTGCAGCAGGCGGAGGGATCACACAGCTTCTACGCCGATTGGACACAACTCTATGACCCCAGTTCCCAAGCAGCCGCGCCCTACACCGGCACGGGTTTCGCAGACGTCATGCTTGGGCTTCCTACCTACCTATCCAATCAATACAACCGCGGTTATTTTTATTTTCAGCAGAAAGAAATCGACGGATATGTCACCGATACCTGGAAGGTAAGCCCGCGGTTAACGGTGGACTTGGGACTCCGATGGGATCACTGGAATCCATATCATGAAAAGTACAACCGGCTGGTGAATATGGATCCAAATAATAATACCGGTTTCATGGTCATCAGCCCACATGGCACGACCATCGACAGCCTGCCTAACATCCCATCCGGGGTGCTGGATTCCTGGAAGACTCGAGGGTTATCTTGGGTAACCGCCAATTCGGTTTCCGGCTTTCCGAAGGCTCTGGTTCCTCAGAGTTGGAAGGATTTCGGACCGCGATTGGCTGCTGCCTATCGGATCTCGGATAAGTGGGTGGTGCGAGGCGGCTACGGCATCTATTATTGGCCAATGCCTCTATCGCAGATCCTGCAGGCTTCGAGGAGCAATCCCCCGCTGAACCTCCGCTTTGAGAACACCGTTGCCGATCATGGGGGTACTATTCCCAACTACGATCTGCTGTACGCTCCCGCTGCAACAGACTACCTTCCGAATGCCACCGTAAATGTCTACGGCGTCCAACCGATCCCTACGACGTCTCGATCTTTCTTTGGGTTCGATCCGCACAATTGGGCGGATGACCGCATGCAGCAGTGGACCTTCACAGTAGAGCGGGAACTGGTCAAGAACATGCCCCTGCGCCTCACCTATATCGGGACGCACGGCAGCAATCTGGAGCAGTTGACCGCATGGAATAATCCGGAGTCGGCGTACAACTACGAAGTCCGTACCGGGCTGGTTGTCCAGCCTGGCGGTTCGGGAGCGGATCTAAGGCGCCCCAATCCGAATTGGAACGGGCGTTTCGAATCGCATGTCGGATATTCGAATTCGCACTCGATTCAGGCGCAAGTGGAGCGCCGCTTTTCGAGCGGGCTCAGCTTCCAGTGGTCGTATACCTACGACCATGCCCTGACGACTACGGACGAGAACGGGTTCGGCGATGGAGCCGGCGGCGCGATTCTGCCATTAAACTCGGGCATCGCCGGGGAACCGAATCTCTCGCTTAGCCAGCGCCTCAAACTCATCTATTACAACTCCGCCGGCGTGCCGCCGCACCAGATGAAATGGAATGGAATTTACGAACTGCCGTTCGGACGCGGTAAGCATTTCGGCAGCCACGTCTCGCGCCTTGTAAACGAAGTGGTTGGCGGCTGGCAAGTCGCATTCATCGGCAACTGGCAAAGCGGTTTCTGGATGGGCGTCGCTGGTAACGAGTACCTGTTCGGGAACCCGTCGCTGGATGCCAGCCAGCGTCTGAAGATGAACATCTTCGGACACGACCAGCAACTATACTTCCGCGGCGATTTCGATCCGACCCAGGCCACTAACGTCGACCTCAGCAAGCTCCAGGCTTTGGTACCGGTAGAGCGCTCGCAACGCATCATGCATCCCATCGGAGCCAACTTCGACAACAGGGTTCCGGTTACCCTGGCGAACGGACAAACGGTGAAGGTCTCTTACGACGTGCTTAACTGGAATGCTCAGAATTTCTTCCTCGGACCTCGCTCATGGAACGAAGATCTTTCACTGTTTAAGTGGTTCGATATTACCGAGCGAATCAGACTTCGTTTCACGTCCGATTTCTTTAATGCGTTTAACCATCCCAATGATCTGAATCCGAATAAGAGCACTGGGCTGATCAACCTGAGCCAGCAGGCTAACGCGCCGCGCATCATCCAGTTCTCGGCGCGGCTGGAGTGGTAACAGAGCGGCGACAGGCATTCTCGGCAACGTCAGATCCAGTTCACTGACCTTGTGAGGCAGGAGGGGCGGCAACGCTTCTCCTGCTTCACGCCCGTGCGACAATAGGCGTTTTGCGGCGTTCCGATTTCATCGTCCTTCTTGTGTTGTGCGTGGGCTGCAATAGGAGCCCGGCGCCTTCCGCCCGCCTCTCAGAACCGGCGTTCAGGCCCTACCGGTTCGACGACGAGCTTCAATCGTCTGCCACAGTGTCGGCTTCACCCGCGCCTTCGTCGGCGGTGATGGCCGATCCCATCGTGTGGCAAAACTTCGTATCCGAAAACGACGTCACCTGGGAATTGCTGCGTGGACGGATGGGATTCCGCCAGGGGGATCTCATCGTGAAGGGCGATGGCAGCACGCCCGTCATCATGTCGCCCAAAAAGCGGTATATCGATTGGACGCGATATGAAGCGGTTGAAATCCGCATGCTCGCCGAAGGTGGTAAAGAGCTCAAGATCAAGCTCGGCAACGACGAATACAAGCAGAAGATCGGTCCATTGCGCCAGTACAACGATTATCGCTTCGAGGTGCATATCACCGACCCGCTGGCCCGGCCCTTAATGATCATGCCCACAGATGGTCTGTTCGATCTGGTGGCTATAAAATCTGTCCGAGTGGTACCGCGGAAGGTGGGATTCACGGAGGCTGCGGGCCGGGAATTTATCCCCAAGCGAGACGAATACCGGAACACGCTGTATGTGCACTCGCCGTCAACGCTGACGTATGAAGTGACTGTGCCGAAGGGTGGAGAATTGCACGTCGGCATGGGCACCACGGAGAAGGGCAGCCCGGTGACCTTCCGCGTCTTAGCCGACTCTAAGGAGTTGAACTCAACAACGGTTAGCGATGTCGATGTTTGGGTCGATAGGATCATCACGCTTTCCCCATACGCCGGCAGGAGCGTGAAACTTGCGTTCGAAACCATTGCGCAGAAGCAGGGCTCGGTGGCCCTTTGGGCGAATCCGCTACTCACCACCAACGCCCCCAAGAAGCGGCCGAATGTTCTGATCTACCTGATTGACACAGAGCGGGCGGATCACACGAGCGTTTATGGTTATCCTCGCGATACCACTCCGTTTTTGAAGAAGCTGGGCCAGCAGGGGCTGGTCTTTGACGATTGCCAGGTACAGGCAACCTGGACGAAGCCGTCAGTAGCCTCGCTGCTGACTTCGCTTTATTCCTTTACTCACGGGATCGTGAACGATTACGACACCATCCCGAAGGGCGCAGCCACATTAGCCGAACAGCTTAGGGCGGCGGGATACGTTACCGCTGGGATCGTGGCAAACCCTTTCGCCGGCAGACTCTCCGGCTTGCAGCGCGGCTTTGATTACCTGTCGGAATGGGCGGTCATCCAGCGCTATCGAAAGGATTCGGAGGATCGCGGTACCGATTCGGCGGCAGTGAACAAGATCGTATTTCCGTGGCTGGAGCAGCATCGGGACGAACCGTTCTTCCTCTATGCGCATGCCACCGATCCGCACGCGCCTTACCGGCCTCCCGCAGGATTTGAAGAGCGGTTTGCCAACCCCAACGAGACGGATGAATTCAACAGGAACTACAAGAGCCTGGTGGATAAGCGGAGCTATGGCGGCGGCGCTGTAATCAGCCGCGCGGCGTGCAAACGCGATGGGTTGAATCCGGACCGCTTCATCCAGCGGGCCATCGACCGTTACGACGGGGAAATTCTGCATAACGACGGGAGCCTGGAGCAGCTAGCCGGCAAGCTGAAGGAGCTTGGTGTTCTCGACAACACCTTGATCGTAGTTGTTTCGGACCACGGCGAGGAATTCTGGGAACACGGGTGGACCGCGCACGGCCAATCGCTCTACCAGGAGCTGACGCATGGCGTGTTTGTCATGTGGAATCCGAAGCTCTTGCCAACGCCGCGTCGAGTTACCGACCCGGTGCAGTTGATTGACGTGATGCCGACGATCCTGGATCTGCTCAACCTCAAAATCCCGGATATGGTGCAGGGGCAGAGCCTGGCGGCCTTCGCCAAAGGGCAACCATTTCAGAGGCGCGGTCCGGTGATGACGTCGCGATACGCGAGCCCTCACGCGCACGGAATGGTTCCGGAAAATGGGACCGACACGGTGGCGCTGCTCGACGCCGGATGGAAGCTGATCTACCGCGACAAGGGTAAACAGGTCGGGCTGAACAAGGTCGAGTTGTACGACCGCCGTACGGATCGAGGCGAGGCCAAGAACGTTGCGGGCGAGCATCCGCAGGAGGTCAGCCGCATGGTGACGGAGATCGGCAAATGGCTGGATGCCGAGAAAAAGATCAAGAATTTTCTGGGTAGCGGAGCGAAAGCCACGATGGATCAGAAGACGCTCGACCAGTTGCGAAGCTTGGGGTATATCGGGGGGAAGCAATAGGCTCAGTTCACTACCACCGGATTTCCTGTTCAGGGGCCGGACATAGTGCCCCGGCGCTGCATTCAACCGCAGAGAGGAACCGATAGCGCACCGACGGCCTCGAGCACCGGGTTGCTCGACCTGCACGACGCCCGCTTCGAGCAACCGGAAATATTGTTCGGGTAACTCCGCCGCGGCCACAGGCGTCGCTCGGAATACGCAGAGGAGCAGTGTTGTAACCAGCTGTGACGATACCTGGGCAATGATCTATTCCTCGATCGAAAACGTCACCAAAGGTGTTTCGGCCTTTAGTTCCGTGGTGAGCGCGCCTACTGCGCGCTCCAGGCCGGCCTCGAGGGCATTGCGATATGGATTGTAGGGACGCACGGGCCACGTGAGCCTCGCGGGCGCGCTCAGTTTCAAAGTCCAGCCGTGATGGCGAATCCAGCCGGATACTTCCAGTGCCTGCGGCGTTTCATCCAGCCGGACGCTCCGGCCGTCGACAGTTTCGAGCGTTTCGCCAGCATGCAGCATCAGTTGCAGGGTGAGCTTCGCCTCGGCCATGTGGCCGCGCGGCGTAATTGCGAAGGCGAACTCGGCGCGATTGGGCGATGGCGGCGGTACACCCATCACGGCGAAAAAGGTGTTGTAGGAAACCGCGAGCCGGTCTTCACGGTCGTTCATCTCCAGATGGCTGCTCATGGGCATGTGATAAACCTGCCCGCCGGTTTCTTCCGCGAGGGTGGCCAGCTCCGGTTGACGCTTCGAATTGGCGCCCGTGATAATCAAGCCGGATTTCTCATGAAACACGCTCAGGTAACTTTGCCGGTCGAGGTAGAATTGGCTTGTAGGCGCCTGTGTGGCAATGATGCCAGAGAGACACACGACCCACGGTCCGGCCTTGCGAATTCCCGCGGCCACACTCATCTGGTGCGCGTAGTGTTCACGGTCCTGCGGAATTTTAGCGAGCGAGCCCTCGTGGAAATAGAGAGCATTTTGAGCGATTCTACCCAGCGATTCGAGAGTGAACTTCTCATAGCGATCCGTGAGAAACTGCGCGTAGCGGCGGCCATCGGGAAAATTCGAAAAGCCGAAATGTCCCCACATAGAAACGTCCCAATAGCGATTGCGGTCGTTCACGGTCTCGACCGGGGTGCCGTCGGGATAAGTGAAGTATTCGTGGAAGTCGGCCGAACGGTGAAGCGCCTCGAGGGCGGCGCGATCATGGCTGTGCTCGTAGTATGCGGCGACGGCGGTGGACGTCAGATAGTCGTATCCGGTGGTCGGGCCAGCACTCGAGTGCTCGCCCCAAAACCCGTCGGGCGATTGCTCTTCGGCGAAGCGGTGCAGCACTCTCGCTCCCAGGTTTTGCCACTCTTTGTTGCCGAAGACGCCACCCGCCAGATAGACGGTAGACGCCCAAAGCGAAAAGTGATTGGGCGATGTACCGATGAACGGCGACTGATAGAGCGGATAATCCTGACGCTTGGCCGTTTCGGCAGCCAGCTCGTCGATGTCCACGGTAATCCCGCGGCGCCATCGCTCGCGGCGCTCCTTGCCGAGATCCTGTTCCAGCAGTCGGTAGGCCTCCAGCCACATGTAGGTGTCGCGATGATGATCGAGGCGCGTGCCGTAAGTACCGGCCTCCTGCTCATGGGCCAGCAGGTCACCGATTTTGAGCGCCAGTTGCAGCATTTTGGCATCGCCGCGGTGCGAATTGGCGGGATGCGATTTGGTGTAAAGTACCGCAGCGGCCAAAATGGCCGACGGAAAGTGCGTCCAGCCAGGCTGGGCTTCGAGCGACGCGAGCGTGGCTGACGGCTCAGCCACCAGCCGTTCTTCCACGCGCGCGATCCCTTGCTCCATCAATTTGTAATATTGCGCAGGCAGCGGATTGTGCGGCTCCGCGCCGGCCAGGGAAGCCAACAGAAACAGCAGCGAAATGCGCTTTTTCAATCCACCTCCATCGCGACCGTCCTGGTTTGGCCGCTCAGCAAGTCCTGAACGCGTAGAGTCCACTTGCCCCGCGCGTCATTGGCGGCTATAGGCAGAAGCTTAGCCGCATGCCCACCTGGTGCAATGATGTTGCCCGAGTAATGGTCGACCGTCCTACCCGCGGGATCGATCACATCCAAATGGAAAACATGCGTCGCGGCCGGCGACGCCTGTGCGAAGCCAACGCCGATTTCTGCGCTCTCGCCCTGTTTGACGTGCGCCGGCGCCAAGATCTCGAGCTCGGCAATCGCCACCGGCGATGCGGTGAAAATGGCGGGCTCATAGGGGTCCAGAGCCACCGTGATTTCCTTTTGCCTGCCCAGCGATTTCGACGCGCGCACGTTATAGACGTACATCTCCCGCGGCAATGCCAGCTTGACGGTTCGCGGCTTAGCGAAGCGATCGTTCGACTTGAACTCCGGTGGGCCAAGCTCGTCTACGCGCAGCTGCGGATTCGTAAGCAGCCCGACAATGGTCACGCCGCCGTTACGGAACAGATGCGTTTCAATGCCGGTGGGATGCTGGCCGGATTCATCAGCGACCACGTATTCGGGACGCACACCGCTCGCCGCGAGCGCGCGCTGCGCAATCTCCCGCGCGGGTCCCTCTTTGCCTGTGAGCCGGTTCTGATGATAGTCCGCCATGTCGCTAACCAGGGTGATCTTGCCACGTCCGTTTCCGCTCGCGGAGTCCGGGAGCAAATCGCACAGAATGGAATTCTCGCGCTTGCGGCTGTGTTCATCGAAGGTCCCGGGCCGGCCATCGGCAATGACTGTTCCACCCTGGGCGGCGAAGGCGCGAATTTCTAACGCTTCCGCCGCCGAGAGCGCGCTCGATCGCGGCAGAATCAGCACTCGATATCCGCGCTTGAGGAGTTCTCCCTGCTCAATCTGCCGGTAAGCCACAAAGTTGTACTGCAAGCCAAGGTCTTCGATCAGCCGGCACCAGGATTCGCGCAGCCGCAAAAAATGGTTGTCGATACGCTCATCCGCGGCCGAACGCCGCAGCGCCCAGACGTCGCCTTTCGGTTTCTGTGCCAGCATCCATTCAGTACGCATACTGGCCTGCGAATAATGGATGGCGATGGGATCCGCCAGGCGCGTACTGTTGATCAACAGCGCACCCATGCCGCTTGCGATCTCTTTGTAATAGGGAGCGACTTCGCGCCCGCGATCGCCCACCGTTCCGTCTTTGCCCACGAATTCGTTTTTGTCATCCCATATGATCAGGCCGCGATTGCCGTGCAGCAATTCATACCAGACGCGGTGTTTTTCCCAAGGACCGTGCGCGAATGCCGTAGTCACCACGGCCATACGCGGGTTGAGGGAGCGCAGGATCTCGATGTTATTGCCGATATCGTACGGCTCGATGGCAGTCAGCGATTGCGAGAGGCGATAGTAATCATAGCCACCCCAGCCCGGCATTTGGCCGCCGGCGATTCCGGCGTAGGCGTCGGGATCGGCGGAGCGCACAGCATCAACTCCCATTTTGAGGGCGCCCGCATAAGCCATGTCCATCCATTCTTTGAAGTCCGCCCAGGCGGAATAGTTGTCGTCGGTGCGCCTCATGGCCTCGTTCGTAGTCATGGGCATCACGGAGTCCCAATTGCTAAAGCTGGTTCCCCACTGCCGGTTGAGCGCGGCCAGCGTGCCGTACCGCTCGCGCAGCCACAGCCGCATGGGCACGAGCGATTCGTCGGAGAAATCGAAATCCCAAAATGCAGCCAGATCGGCAATGCCGGATTCATCACCCAGGTCGTAAAAAACCGGCCGGTACGGTGAATAGCGCTTTACCGATTCCACCAGACGGTCGTGAATGCGGCTGAGCCATAACGGATCGGAGAGGCTCGGATGCCGCTTGAATGCTTCCTTGTTCGCGGGGTCTTTCTTATACAATTCTTTAGCGTCGCGGAAAAGCCAGTTGACAGGGCGGTCGGGAAACCAGCGGTGATATGCCGAATAAAAATCCGTGGCGATGTTTTCCGCGTACCAGCGCAGGTCATTATCGAGCAGGAAGTCGGGCGGGGTGTTGTTACGCCCCACGTACTGGCCGCCGTTGATGCCCAGCGTCTTGAGCAGGCGGAAGTCGCGCGCGTTATAGTCCTGCCACATCATGATGATGTAATCGCGCCACTGCCGGCTGGGTGGGCGCGCGAGGAACGTGGCTTCGGCGTCTTCCTCGCGCTTGTCGGCCTCGCCCTTTTTATTGCGGCCTTCGAAGGAGAAATGCGCATGCAGCGTATTCTTCATGGCGGCCGCGCGGCGCAGGTCGAGCGGGAAGCCGACGCGATCCTCGTCGGTGAGCTCGAACGGAATTTTGCGATCGTCGACTAGACGGCCATGGACATCGGTCCACGTGATGGCGATTTCCCCCTTCCCGGTAGCGAGGCCATTGGTCCGGTAGGAGGCCTGAATAACGGAATCGCGCTCCAGCGCGGGCGAGGGCAGAATGATCTCGCCGGCTGTGCACGCCGCGGTCACCGCCAGAGCCAGCAGCAAGGATTCTTGGATACAATTGCGCATCACGGAGCGAGTATATCGGATTGAGATACGCCGCCGGTGTGGGCGTTGGAGGAGCAAAGGCCAAGCTCGCCCACGGAAACTAGTGAACGTGAACCCGGCGGAGACCCCAGCCGAGCAGGCGCGCCGGCAGCGTACGCAGAAGCGGCAGACATACCAGAAAGCGCACAAACCCCGGAACGTTGAGCGGCGCCTGGAACTGCAATGCGCTTGCAATCAAACGCCTCTGGATTACGGCTTGTAAGGCCTGGATGAAACGTACGGGTAACAGGCGCTCGCGCTGAACAGCGGCGAGGTCTCCGACCTCCACGCAACCCATGCGCAGCGGCCCGGCCAACAGATTCGCCGCCACCACCGCATCCTGGATCGCGTAATTGATTCCCACGCCGCCAACCGGCGACATCACGTGCGCGGCATCGCCAATCAGCAGCATGCCGGGCTTATACCAGCGCTTGCAGAAACTCGATTCGACAGACAGCAGCGAGCATTGCTGCCAGTCGGTCAGGTACTCGACATGCTTGAGGAACCGCGGCTCGATGGCGGCGATGCTCCGGCGCAGTTCCTCGAGGCCGGCCGCGCGCAGATGCTGATAATCGCCTTTTGGAAAGACGTAACCGACCTGCCAGTAGTCGAAGCGATCGAGCACAACCAGAATGTGCCCGTGGCCAAAGCCGCCAAAAACGCCAGAGGGTTCCTTAGGATCTTCGGGCAGGCGCGGAAGGCGAAACCAGAGCACGTCCATGGGCGGCGACGTCGGCACGGGTTCAATGTTCATCAGATGCCGTATGCGCGAAAAGCGGCCATCGGCGCCGACGGTTAGCGTTGCGCGCAGTTCGTGCCAGCCATCCAGGCCAAGAAAACGCACACCGCTGACCACGCCGTCTTCCTCGATGAGCGATTGCACGTTGCCATTCATAATCAGCCGGAAACTCGGGAATCTCTTGGCTTCGGCAACGATGAATTCCAAAAAACTCGTCTGCGGCACGAGCATGATAAACGGGAATTTCGTCCTGACGTTTCTCAGATCGACGGGCATGAACGGGCCGTTGGCGGCGCGGATGGTCGGGCCGTAGACCTTGGTATGGCGCAGTTCAAGCAACCGGTCCGCCAGGCCAATCTCGTCCAGGAGTTCGAGCGTCGAGGGATGCACGGTGTCGCCGCGGAAGTCGCGGTCGAAATCCTTGTGAGCCTCAAGCAGCGTCACCGGAACGCCCTTGCGCGCCAGCAGTAATGCGAGCATGGCCCCACCCGGACCAGCGCCAACGACGCAGCAAGAGGTTTGCTGGATGTCCAGAACCGCGTCGCCTCGGGTACCGCTGGGCGAAGGTGCAGCCGAGGGACTCATAACGCTAGCATAGCGGTTTGGACAGAGCGCCCTCCAATACGCCGCTTCTGGTCTTCGACGGCGACTGCAGCTTCTGCCGCATCTGGATCGGATTCTGGAAACAGCTCACCGGGGGGCAGATCGAGTACGCACCCTATCAGGAAGCCGCCGAGCGCTTCCCCGAAGTCCCCCACGAAAACTTCACGCGTGCCGTTCAATTGATTCTGCCGAACGGTGAAGTGCTGAGCGCGGGCCACGCCGTCTTGCGCTTGCTGGCGCACGTGCCCGGCTATGCATGGATATTGTGGACCTATCGAAACGTGCCGGGCGTTGCCGCGGTTACAGAATGGCTCTACCGGCTGATCGCGGCGCATCGCTCATTCTTTTATCGCGCGACTGTGCTGCTCTGGGGCAGGCAGGTGGCGCCTGCAAGCTACGAGATCGCGACACTCTGGTTCCTGCGCTGCCTGGGTGTGATTTATCTGATCGCCTTTGTGTCGCTCGGAGTACAGATCACGGGGCTGGTTGGCGCGCGCGGTATTCTGCCGGCAGCGGCATTTCTGAATGCGGTCAGCCAAAACTATGGGGGCGCTCCGTGGTGGCGCCTGCCCACACTTTTCTGGCTGAACGCGAGCGACACCATGCTGAAGCTGGTGTGCCTGGCCGGCGCGATTACGGCTGTGGCCATCGTTCTGGGATTCGCGCGGCGCGCGGCGCTGGCCATCACATTTATTCTTTATCTCTCGCTGGTGCACATCGGCCAGACGTTTCTGAGCTACCAGTGGGATTACCTGCTGCTCGAAACAGGATTCCTGGCGATTTTTCTGATCCCAACTTTCCCACGCATCTGGCTATTTCGCTGGCTCCTGTTCCGCCTCATGTTTCTCTCGGGCACAGCCAAGCTGCTGAGCGGCGATCCCACGTGGCGCAACCTGACAGCGCTTCAGTACCACTATGCTACGCAGCCGCTGCCCACGCGCTTTGCCTGGTACTTCTACCAGTGCCCGCCGGATTTCCAGAAGGTATCGGCCGTCTTCATGTTCTTCGTCGAGCTAATCGTTCCGTTTCTGTTTTTCGCGCCGCGCCGTATTCGCTTCTTCGCGGCAGGCATCACCGTACTGCTCGAAATCCTCATATTTATCACGGGCAATTACACTTTCTTCAATCTACTCGCGGTCGCGCTCTGCCTATTGCTGCTCGACGATGCCGCCTTGCGGCGATTTGTGCGCCCTCGGGCAACCACCTGGCGAGTGACACGGTTTCAACGCGCCGGGACGGCCGGACTTGCCGCGTTCGTCATGCTCGTGAGCGGATTCCAGTTGGTGGAAATCTTCGCGGGCACGATGCCGCAGCCGGCTGCCAACGCGCTAAGCTGGATCGCGCCGTTCGGTGTCATCAATACTTATGGCCTGTTCGCCGTGATGACCACTTCGCGGTCCGAGATTATCGTGGAAGGGTCGAACGACGGGCAGACCTGGCTGGCATACGATTTCAAGTACAAGCCGGGGAACCTGAAGCGTCTGCCCGGCTGGGTGCAGCCGCATCAGCCCCGGCTCGACTGGCAGATGTGGTTCGCCGCGCTGGGGAGCTATCAAGGCAACCGCTGGTTCGTCAATTTTATGTTGCGGCTGCTGGAAGGCTCGCCGGATGTGCTCGCGCTCATGGTCCGGAACCCGTTTCCCTCCGCTCCGCCACGTTACATTCGCGCGCAGGTCTACGATTACTCCTTTACCAGCTTTGCCGAACGCAGCGCGACAGGCGCATGGTGGCGCCGCGAGCTGAAAGGCGAGTACTTCCCGGTGGTCTCGCTCAAACAAAGGTAGGGCGGGTAGTCGGTGAGTCAGGAGCGCGCGTGATGGC
>DATLVQ010000086.1:0-2337 GCA_035577325.1 Bryobacteraceae bacterium
ACATGCTGCCGTGATTCAGAAATTGGGTGGCGTCGAACTCGAGTTGCGCGCGGAGGCCGCGCCGCACCCGGCCCCTGCCATCCACTCGACGCCGGAATTCGACCTAGTGTTGAACATCCCGCGCGCCAATGCAGCCGATCAGCGCAAGCGCCTGGAAAAGGAGCGCGAACAGTTGGAGAAAAACATAGCCAATTCGACGCGCCAGCTGGACGATGAGAAATTTCTGAGCCGCGCGCCGGCGCATGTTGTTGAGTCAATCCGGGTCAAGATGGCGGAGTACGAAACGCAACTGCAAAAAGTGCGGACGGCGCTTAACGGGCTGTCGTCATGATCGATTTCTCGCATCCGGAGATTCTGGATGCCGTCCGGCGCGCGCTGGACGAGGATATCGGGCCGGGTGATGTGACATCGGAAGTCTGCGTGCCCGCATACTCGATGGCCCATGGAAGATTTATCGCGCGACAGGAGCAGATCACGGCTGGGACAGAGCTTTTGCCTGTGATCTATCAAATGCGCGGCGGCGTGGAACACTTGCACATCGAGAAATCGAGCGGATCTTGTGCCGCCGAGGGCGAAATACTCGCCACGGTGCGCGGGCTGGCTCGTACCTTGCTTTCATGCGAGCGCGTGGCGCTGAATTTCCTGCAGCGGCTTGGCGGGATCGCAACACTTGCCAGACGCTATGTGGACGCCGTGGCGGGAACGGGTTGCCACATTCTGGATACGCGCAAAACGACACCGGGTTTGCGCCGTCTCGAGAAAATGGCGGCTGCGGCGGGTGGCGTCACCAACCACCGCATGGGTCTTTACGACGCCATTCTGATCAAGAACAACCACATCTGGGCTGCGGGTGGCGTGCGTCAGGCGATCGAAAACGCCGCTGCTTCCGGGTTACCTATCGAAATCGAAGTTCGCACGCGCGCCGAGTTGGAGGAAGCGGTTGCGAACGGCGCCACTCATCTGCTGCTGGATAATCTGGCACCCGAGGAGGCTGCCGAGCAGATTCGCTGGATTGCGGGACGCGCGAAGGTCGAGTTATCAGGCGGTATCACGCTGGAGAATGTCCGCGCATACGCCATGACGGGCGCCGATTTTGTTTCCGCGGGCGCCATCACGCATTCCGCACCGGCTGTGGACATCAGCTTCCGGCTGGATCTGGTCTGATGCCCTTTGATCTGGAGTTTGTCCGCCAGCACTGGCCACAACCCGTGTTCTATTTTGCGACCACCGATTCCACCATGCTCGAAGCGGCGCGGTTGGCCGAAGCCGGCGGAACGCATGGCGCAGCGGTGGTGGCGGACGAGCAAACAGCGGGCCAGGGCAGGCATGGCCACCACTGGCATTCGGAATCAAACTCGGGCCTATATGTTTCGGTCGTGCTGCGCCCGGCGGTGCGGGCGGACTCGATGCCTGTGCTCACGCTGGCGCTGGGACTGGCGGCGGCCGATGCGATTGCCGAAGTAACGGGGCTAGGATGCGATCTTCGCTGGCCCAACGATGTGATGCTGGAAGGGCGCAAAGTGGCCGGCATACTGGTGCAACTGCTCGATTCGGCGGCCATCGCCGGCATCGGCGTGAATGTCAACCACGCGGCGTTTCCGTCGGAAATCGCGGCGGATGCCACATCGCTTAGAATTGTTTCGAACCGGATGCATTCGCGCGAACAACTACTCGTGGCGCTGCTCGGCGCAGCGGACCGGTATTGCGGATTGCTGGCAGGGCCGGGCGGCAAGGAGAGAATCCTGATGGAGTTTTCGCGCCGATCGAGCTACGCGCGCGACAAGCGTGTAACGGTGGCGCAGGGGGGATCGACATTGGAAGGAACAACCGCGGGTCTTGACGCGTCCGGCTTCCTGATAGTGCGAAAAGATGATGGGACGCAGCAGTTAGTGCTGGCGGGAGGGGTGCGGACAAGCGGGTGTTAGATTCCAGGTTAGTAAAGGAAGAAAAACCGAGTCTGATACCGTCAACCTGACACGGTCAACCTGACACCTTGAACCTGACACCCGGCGCCTAGCATCTGAAACCTGATTTATGTTACTTGCACTCGACGTTGGCAACACGAATCTGACCATCGGCGCATTCGACGGCGCGAAGCTCGTGGCGCACTGGCGGCTGCGTACGGTGCATGATCAGACGGCCGACGAATGGGGCGTTCTGCTGCGCAATTTGTTTGCTCATTCGGGCAACGACATTGCGCGCGTCGATGGCGTGATCATTGCGAGCGTGGTGCCGCCGCTCGATCTTTCACTCGCCGCGATGTCGCCGCGCTACTTCGACTGCGAGGCGTTTTTCGTGAATCCCGCCGATGCCGGGCTGGGCATGCGCGTGGATCAT
>DATLVQ010000087.1:0-8754 GCA_035577325.1 Bryobacteraceae bacterium
CGCACGGCGCACCGTACAGATCGGGCACCAGTCGTGCTCGTCCGGCCAGGTGATGGATGCCGTGTCATTTCTAGCGTCCGGCGGTCTCGGGAAGATTACCGCGATTCACTCGCATATGTACCGCAACACGCCACACGGCAAACCGCAGTGGGCGCGGCCCGTTTATCCGGATATGACGCCGGAAAGCATCATCTGGAAATCGTTTCTCGGCGGAGCGCCGGCGCACGATTTCGACGCCAACCGCTACGTCAACTGGCGCTTCTTCTGGGATTACTCAGGCGGCAATGTCTACGAGAACATGTGCCACCAGCTCGCCTTCTGGTACAAGGTCATGAATCTGCAGATTCCCAAGGCGGTGAATATGGTGGGCGGCATTTATTTGTGGAAGGACGACCGGGAAGTGCCCGACACCATGAATGTGGCGCTCGAGCAGCCCGAAGAAATTCTCTTTACTTGGGATTCGGGTTTCGGCAACAACGAGCTCGGCTCGACCGAAGACGTGCTGGGAACAGACGGCACCATCGCGCGCGGCCAGCAGATCCGCTATCTCCCGCAAAAAGTCAATCGCCCACAGGGCACCGAAATGCTGGGCAACACACGTACCGGCGCAAACGAAACGAAGGCGCACATCCAGAACTTCCTCGATTCCATCCGCGGGACAGCCCAACCCAATTGCCCCTTCGAAACCGGCTTCCGCGTCGCCATCGCCTGCCGTATGGCGGTGGACAGCTACAGACAAGGGCGGACGCTAAGGTGGGATGCGGCGAAAGAAGAGATTGCCTGAGGGCTGGCCTGCCTTTGGTGTACGTCGACCCCTTTCCTGGTCGTGACATGCTGCGATTCTGGAGAGTGGTGGTCGCAACTCTCATTTCGGGGCTACTTCTTTTTATATCGCGATTTTTTTATATATAGCAAGCTTTCTAGGAATCGCTTAACGCAAAACATTTCGGCGCAGCTGCCGAATCACCCCTTACACTTGGAACGCTGAATCTGAATAGAGACGCCCAGGAAACCCGTGCCAGAGCGAAAAGTCCCCGTCCCATACACCCCATCGATCCTTGTCGTGGATGACAACAACGAGACACGTCAGATGTTTCGCCGAGAACTGGAAGAAACCGGCTATTATGTTAGCGAAGCGAGAACCGGGAGAGAAGCCAGGCATGCATCCCGAGATCGCTTTTTCGATGTGATGATCCTGGACATGAGCATGCCGGACGAAGATGGGATCGAATTGCTGCAGTATATGCGGTCGGAGCTTCCAAGTGTGAAAGTGCTCGCAGTGTCAGGTTTTATGCAGGGAGCGTTTCTTTCAGTTGCACGCAATCTCGGTGCCTCATCATCACTTCAAAAGCCCGTTTCGCCTGAAACGCTGATGCGGGAAATTTACAAACTCCTAGCAACGCACTTTTAGGACACTACCGACTGCCCTTCTTTATTCCCCAGTACCCTATACTGGTTACAATCCTGTGTTGACCGCCCTCGCATCACCCCGGAGCCAGCGTTAGGCCGTGGATTTCGACTACACGCCGGAGCAGATCCACCTTCGCAAATCCGTGCGTGAGTTCGCGGAATATGAAATCGCGCCACACGTCATGGAGTGGGACGAGGCGCAGACTTTCCCGCTCGCGGTCGTCAAGAAGCTGGGTGAGCTCGGTTACATGGGCTCGATTTTTCCCGAGGAATACGGGGGCGCGGGCCTCGGCTATATCGAATATTCCATCATCATCGAGGAACTTTCGCGCGTGGATGGCTCGGTCGGCATCATCCTGGCGGCGCATACCTCGCTCTGCAGCAATCACATTTATAAATCCGGCACGGAGGAGCAGAAGAAGCGTTACCTGACGAAACTTGCCACCGGCGAGTGGCTGGGATGCTGGTCGCTGACCGAACCCGAAGCCGGTTCCGATGCCGCGGGCACGCGCACCACCGCCGTGCGTCAGGGCGATTGCTGGGTCATAAATGGATCGAAAACGTTCACGACCAATGCTCACTACGCCGACGTCTGCGTGGCCATGGCGGTCACTGATCGCGGCGCGGCGCAGCACGGCATTTCCGCGTTCATCATCGAAAAGGACACGCCTGGATTCCGCACCGGCAAAAAAGAAAACAAGCTCGGCCTGCGCGCCAGCGCTACCGGCGAAGTAATTTTCGAAAACTGCCGCCTGCCCGGCTCGCAGCTCCTGGGCAAACGCGGCGAGGGTTTCGTCGACAGCCTGAAAACATTGGATGGCGGCCGCATCTCCATCGCCGCGCTCGCGCTGGGGATGGCGCAGGGCGCTTATGATGCTGCGTTGCAGTATTCCAAAGTGCGCAAACAGTTCAGCCGGCCTATCTCAGAGTTTCAGGCGATTCAGCACAAGCTGGTCGACATGGCGACCGATATCGACGCCTCGCGTCTGCTGATTTATCGGGCGGCGTCCATGCTCGATAAAGGTCATCGCGTGACGCGCGAATCCGCCATGGCGAAACTCTTCGCCTCCGAGGCCGCGGTGCGCATCGCCAATGAAGCCGTGCAAATTCACGGCGGCTACGGCTTCATCAAGGATTATCCTGTCGAAAAGTTTTATCGCGACGTGAAGCTCTGCACCATCGGCGAGGGCACCAGCGAAATCCAGCGCCTGGTCATCGCCCGGCAATTGCTTAAAGACTGATGCCGGATCGGATTTCCGAAACCGCCTCACAGATCGTCGCGCGTGTCGCTGCTGGTGATGCCCGCGCCGTGGCCCGCGCTGCTACCGCCATTGAAAACCGGACAGCCGAATCCGCCGCCCTGCTTCGCCAGCTTGCAACGCACGCCGGGCACGCTATTGTCGCCGGCATTACCGGGCCGCCCGGAGCAGGGAAGAGCACGCTGGTGGATGCGCTGGCCCGTGCGATTCGGCATGCAGGAAAAACGGTCGGCATCCTTGCCGTCGATCCCACTAGCCGCGTTTCCGGCGGCGCGATTCTGGGCGATCGCATCCGCATGCAGGCCCATCACGGCGATCCCGGCGTCTTCATCCGCTCCATGGCCACACGCGGTGCGGTCGGCGGCCTCGCGCGGGCGACGGCCGATCTCGCCCTCTTGCTCGACGCCGCCGGAAAAGATTATGTGCTAGTCGAGACCGTGGGCGTCGGGCAGGACGAAGTCGAAGTCGCCGGCGTCGCCGACGTGACCGTGCTGGTGCTGGTCCCCGGCATGGGCGACGACGTGCAGGTCATCAAGGCCGGCATCATGGAGATTGCCGACATTTTCGTGATCAACAAAGCGGACCATCCCGGCGCCGATCGTATTGAGAGTGAAATCGCGAGCGCGCTCGGCATGGCGCATCGCGCCGATGGCTGGCAGCCGCCGGTCCTGCGCACTGTCGCCACTGAGGATAAAGGCATCGCCCAGCTGTTAGCGGCGATCGCCAAATTTCCGCGCGGAACCAGCGGCGCATCGGGAGCGCATCCGCAAGCGCGGCGCGCCGAATTCGCCATCGACCATCTCGGGATCGCCGTCCAATCCATCGAAGCCGCGCTCGGGTTCTACCAGGGCCAGCTCGGCATGCAGTTAGCCTCGCGCGAAACGGTCCCGCACGAAAAAGTGAACGTCGCCATGCTGCCCGTAGGCGGCCCACGCATCGAGCTGCTCGAGCCCACCGATCCCGATTCCGTCGTGGCCCGCTTTCTCGCAAAGCGCGGCGAAGGCCTGCATCACGTCGCGTTGCGCGTCCCCGATCTCGCCGTGACCGTTGCTCGCCTCCACGCCGCTGGTGCGCGCCTTCTCAACAACCCGCAAATCGGAGCCGGCGGCCACCGCTACGTCTTTGTGCATCCCGCTTCCACCGGCGGCGTACTGCTGGAGCTGATCGAAGATAAGTAACGCGTGTTCGGCGCCAGCGGAGCCGCTCAAACTCGTTGGTCGAGATACCGATCTGCCCGAGGATGCGGGAGAACAGCGGTGGCCCAATTTCGCGGCCGCCATGGATTGGAATTGTTACAGCGCGGCCGTCATCGCGTATCCAACCCTCGTGACTGCCCGATTGACGCGGTCTTCGGAATCCCAAACGCGCCGCCGCCCGTCGAAATTCAGCGGCTCGCGCTAGGACTGCACGATTTCGCTGGTGTCGCCGGCAAAGCCTGGCCCTTCTCCCGGTACTCTGCGGCAATCATTTCAAACACGCGGGCTACTTCCGCCGGCGATTTCGGGTTGCTATGCCCTGATGCCGAACCGCGGGGAAGCACTCGCACCTCGGCGACCCAGCCGTCGGGTTGATTACTTTAGAGGACGACCTTGTAGTCGCCAGTATCGCTCGGCTCCAATTTAGACCCTTTCCCACGTGACGCCTAATGCGCCACTCACATCCCCCAAGTAGAATAATCATTCGTACCCATTTCCGGAGGTTTTATATTGCGTCAGGCTCAAATCGGCATCATCGGCGGCAGCGGGCTCTACTCCATGCCCGGTTTCGAGGCCCGCGAGGAGGTCGAAATCGACACTCCCTGGGGCCGTCCGTCGGATCGTTACGTCGTCGGCCAGCTTGCCAACAAGCCCGTCGCGTTTCTCGCTCGCCACGGCCGCGGCCATCGCATTTCCCCTTCGGAGCTGAACTTCCGCGCCAATATTTACGGCATGAAATCACTCGGCGTCGAGCGCATCCTTTCGCTCAGCGCCGTCGGCTCGCTCAAAGAGGAACATCGACCGCTCGATTTCGTCCTCCCCGATCAATTCTTCGACCGCACGCGCGGCCGCGTGTCCACGTTCTTTGGCGATGGCCTGGTCGCCCACATCGGTTTTGCCGATCCCATCTGCCCGCAGCTTTCTGAGGTGTTGCACAAATCCGCGCGCGCCGCCGGCGTCAACGCAAAAAGAGGCGGCATATACCTCTGCATGGAAGGCCCCGCGTTCTCGACAAAAGCCGAGTCCAACGTGTACCGCAGCTGGGGCATGGATGTCATCGGCATGACCAATCTTCAGGAAGCCAAGCTGGCCCGCGAAGCCGAGATCTGTTACGTCACCGTAGCGATGGTGACTGATTACGATTGCTGGCATCCCGCGCACGACGCCGTCACCGTCAGCGATATCATCGCCAATCTCAACCAGAACGCTGAAAATGCCCGCAAAGTCGTCGCCGCCGCCATCGCCGCCATGCCCGCCGAGCGCACCTGCAAATGCGGGTCGTCCCTCGCGCATGCCATCATCACCGACCGCGAGCTCGTGCCCGGCGACACGCGCAAGAAACTGGACCTCATCATTGGCAAGTACTTCGTGTAACGAGCTGGCCGCGGAGCTGCTCGCCATCTGTCTGAAGGGCGAGCGCTGGCCCGCCGCGCTTCTCGACAAACTGACCACGCCCGACTGCGCCGATTCCCTGTTCCGCATAGTGGTCGAGCGGCTGGCCGACCTGTTTGACCCGCGTTATTGCGACACGTACGCCGATCTTTTTTCGGAAGTAATTGCCGGCTCGCTGCCCGATCTGAAAGCCGCCGATCTGCGCGCGCGCTATGACCGTGTCCGCTGGCCCCGCAAATTCCAAGGCGATGCGAAGAGCGTCGAGACCGTGTTCGTGCTCTCGCGGGTGACACTAGGCGCGGACGTCGCCGTGACCAGCGTTCTGCTGGATGCTGCCAAGCGGCGTTTCCCCAAAGCGCGTATCGTGCTCGCCGGCAGCAAGAAGTCTTACGAGCTCTTCGCGGGTGATTCACGCATCGCGCACGTGCCCGTCACCTACCGTCGGGCAGGTAGCGTGCGTGATCGTCTCGCGCCCTGGCAGGAATTGAAGCGCGCGCTTGCGCCCCGTAATAGCATCGTCATCGATCCCGATTCGCGGCTGACCCAACTGGGCCTCCTGCCCGTCTGCCCAGAAGAAACCTACTATTTTTTCGAGAGCCGCGCCTACGGTGCCGCCGGCGGCGACTCGTTGCCCGCGCTAGCCGCCAAATGGGCCCTCGAAACATTCGGCATCGAGCAAGCCGCGCCGTGGATTGCGCCCGCGCCCTCTGAATCGATCAAAATTCCTCGCCGCCCGTTCGTCGCCATGAGCCTGGGCGTCGGCGAAAATCCCGCCAAGCGCATCGGCGAGGATTTCGAGGAGCAACTCGTCGGCCACGTGGTGGGCACCGGCGCGAATATCCTCATTGATGAAGGCGCCGGCGGCGAGGAAGCCGGACGCGTGATGCGCGCTATCTCGAAATGCGGCGCGCCCGCCGAGCGCGTGCGTAGTTTCCGCGGCTCGTTCGCGGCCTTTGCTGCAGCCATTCGCAAGAGCGATCTCTACATCGGCTACGATTCCGCCGGCCAGCATGTTGCCGCCGCCTGCGGCGTTCCGCTACTCAGCATTTTTGCCGGATTTCCGTCCGATCGTTTCCTCGCCCGCTGGCGGCCGTGGGGAAAAGGCGCAATCGAACTCATTACGGTGAGAAACGAATCGCCCGCGGCGGTGCGTTTGCCGGTTATGGAATCCCTGGCGCGTCTTAAGACTTGGAAGCGTTAGCGCGGCGGCAAAAATCCTCGCCGCTATCTTCGCAGCCTTTTCATCCAGTCACCCCAGCTCAGCCCGATACGCGTCATCACCACCGCAACGGCCAGCGCCAGCGCCATGCGCATCCAGAATTGGACCGCGCCGGTTTCCGTCGGTAGAAACAGATTGCGGACCGAGTACCACGTCGGCGGCGCGAAGTACGGAAATTCATTGGTTGCGAAGAACCAATTGCGTGATCCGGGCGACATCAGAAAATCCGCGAATGGCCATTGCACGGCCACGAAACTTCCCAGTGTCGCCCCGCCCAGTGTTACCGCCTGCTTCCATCGGTTCCACCCGCCGGTGCGGCGCCGCAGCAGATCGAACACAACGGCCGGCACGATCAGCAGCAGCGGAAAATCAGGTGGAACCAGGTGTGTGATTTTCTGGTAGACCGGCCCGAGTTTCGGCTCCGCGGGCGCGAGCGGCAACACCCACATGAACACCAGGTGCAGCATCGTGTAGAGGCCTGTCATAATCGTCGCCGCCCAGCGGTGTTTCGACACGCGCGCCACCGCCGCCAGCCAGACCGGCAGGCCCAGCATGACTACAGCGTAGAACTTCGCGCCATGCATATAGACGCGATTCGTCAGTTCCTCCGCGATCCCGATCGTCATGGCCAGCAGAAAGATAAACGCAAAAAAGAGAACGCGCTCCAGCTTCGCCCGCGCTTCTCCCTGCGCGCGGTTCATCGCCGCCACCACCATCACCAATGTGCCGAAACGAATGGCCGTCATCCCCAGGGCGAGCAAAATATGCGGCGGGCTCAGGATCTTAACGTCCAGCCCGTACGCCCCGTGCCACCAATTGTCGAACGGAGCCGACGTGATCATGGCCACCCCGCCCCACGCGCAGATGAACGCGCCCAGGGGCCCGCGGAACCCCCACATCGAAATAGACGCATCGCGCAGCGGCGAATCTTTCCGCAAGGTGGTCGAAAGGATCAGATAGCCGCACGCGATCCCCGCCAGCACTCCGCATAGGTAGATGAACATGTGCGCCGGTGTCCAGAAAGTATCGCGTCCGATGCTCTTGTGCCAGGAGATATCCCACATGCCGCCGATCGCGCTCGAGCTCACCGCGGCCACGCAGCACCACACGTACCAGGGAATCACCGCCATCCGGTCGGCAGCGCGCACGCGAACGCCCGCTGCCATTGGAAACGAAACGCTCTGTGCCCTAGAAGACATCCTTCATAGATGAGCATACATGAGTCACCCGGGCCGCGCTCTACGGGGCATTTTTGAGCGAATCCTCCCGTGCATTCCGCCTCACGGCCGTCGCCGTGATCTAATGAACGCTCACATCGAGTAGCGCCAGCCAATACTGTACCGATTGCAGCGTGAAGCCAACCAGAATCAAGCCAACGCCGAACACGCCCATGCGCCTCTCCGGCACATGGTCCGCGCTCCACTCCACGAAAGGCGTGAATGGCATCGCAACAGCCGTGACCAATCCGATCACCAGCCCGGCTTTCACGCCGACGCCCAGCGCATTCGCGCGTTGGCCGGCCGTTAAGGCGCTGATATATCCAGTCACGCCATAGCCAAAGGTGCGATTCACCGCGGCGAGAATTTGATGTTTGGTCAAACGCGGACGCTTGGCGGGTTGGTAATCGATGGTCGGTCGAATGCCCAGGCGGTACGCAATGGCTTGTCCCAGCGTGCTCAGGGCGCCGAACACGGCGCCAAATGTGCCTCCATATAGATAGGCAACGCCCAGAGCGAAGCCGCATCCGCGAATGGCGCTCATCGCCGTGTCATACCAGAATCCCGGCTTCGTTCCTCGTCTCGAAGCGCGCGAAAACTCCCAGGCGAGCGTGATGCCGTGCGCCGCGCCGCTCGCGAGCCCAAATACCGGCCCGAGGGCGAGCCCGTACCCGAGTCCGAAGAGCACACCGTAGGTGACACCTCGCGTAAGCGTTCGCAGTGGCCCGTGTTCCCCACCCAACAAATCGTAGGAGAGATACAACGCCCCCAGCACGTCCAGTGAACTACCGACGATGCTGACCAGCGCGACCGTGTGCCTGTCGATTGTCATGGAATGTCTACGAATTGGCCGTTTTTCAGGACTCGAAACGACTCGTCCGGCGCGCACTCGCTGAGCCGTTTCTGCGGGGTGTCGATACCCTCATCCGCCAGTTGGAAAGTGCCATGGTGGATCGCGATGCTGGTCTTCGCCCCCAGGATTTCATGGGCTCTCACCGCTTCATCGGGAGCCATATGCATCGGCGCCATGAACCAGCGGGGCTCATACGCTCCGATCGGTA
>DATLVQ010000088.1:0-2230 GCA_035577325.1 Bryobacteraceae bacterium
TGAGCGGCCATTGAGAACGAAAAACACCGTGGCCACGAGCGTAAACGTCCAGAGCGCAATGGCCGCCAAGCCGATCGCTTGTATTGAAAATCGCACTGGTATCGATGGGCTGGACAGGAACGCCGCAATCATGATCCCCACTGCCCCTGCGCCGGCATGGACTGAAATCGCCTCGGCTGGATCGTCGACTTTGGCAAGTCGGAAAATAAGATGGCTGCGGAGCGCTTTCGATGTAAGAAAGACGGCGAGGCCACCGAGGACGCCGACTGGAACGGCCATCAAATACGACGCACGCAATAAAAGATCTGAATTTGCAGTGACAGCGACCAGTCCTCCCATCGTGGCGGGCAGAATGTCAAATGGGCGGATCAAGCCGCCGGCCTGTAGAAAATCGCGTGCGCTCTCGACATTTTTGTATTTAGCTAAGAGCTCCCACAATGGGCTGATGATCATGATCGCAAAGCCGCCAGCGCTTGCGGCGCAGCATGTGGCAATAATGTAGAAGCCAGCGTGCTGCAATTCGGTTTCATTCTTTACGGATCCACCATTGAAACCCATCCAGCCGAGCCACAGGAAAATCACTCCGCAGGATACGAGAGGAAGCGAATGCTCGCCGACGTAGTCATGGATCGTCTTCTCGGCCGGGTTATATTTATCGAGCCGCGGCCCGGCAATCCATGCCGCGGCCACACACGCGATTCCCCCGAGGAAATGAACCGTGCCTGAGCCCGCGAGATCGTGGAAGCCTTGGATGTGCAGCCAGCCGTCTGTAGCCCATGCCCAATGGCCAGCGACCGGATAAACGAAACCGCCGATCACGAATGCGATGATGATGTTTATTGACAGCGTAGTGCGCTCGGCAATGGCGCCAGAAACGATGGTCGCGGCGACGGCGGCAAATCCAGTTTGATAGAATTGCCACTCTTTGCCGAGATCAGGCAGCGGCGTTCCCCAGCCGATCAAGCCGTGAAAGATGTCCGGCCCGTACATCAGGCTGTAGCCGACCATTGAGTATGCGAGGGACGAGGCAAGAAGCATCAGGAAGGTCTTCAGGGCAATTCCGGACATGCTTCGCTCCCGCACAAAGCCGGTTTCCACAAGCATGAAGCCGACCTGCATCAGAAATACGAGGATGGCGCACAGCACCCACCAGATGCGAAGGTAAGGCGGTGGAGCTGCGCTTGCAGACAGGAAGGCGACGAGCGGAAGGGCACCGACTCGATCAAAAAGCATGCTGACCCCCAAGGCGCGTGGACGAAGGCGCGCTGATTGAGGAGTGTCGCGAGCGAGGAATTCCCTACCCATAGCCCGGCGCGTTGCCGTGGCATGACATTCGAGGCTGGTTCAGCGCGGACCGTAGTTTCTCTGAGGAGGCGATCGGCTGTGATTGTTCCCTCTTCGTCGAAGGGGCCAAATATGGAGTCTCCGACCGTTCGCTGGACCGAGAGTCAACAGGAAGACTAGGGAGCAAGCCAACGGAGGGGGTGGTGAAAAAACGGTGGACGGTTCCAAGCCAGCGAGGGAGTGACGTGCCATCTACTCAAATGTGCATGTTCAGGCATTGTGTCGCTAGGCCGTCGTAAGGAATCCACCTTGCGCAACCGTGCGCCACGTGGCTCCAAAACTGGCAACCGTTGAGGACGCCCAAGCGGCTACACGCATCGGCGTTGCCTGGCCCAGTCTGGGCGACACGTCCTCTAACAAAGAGCGGATCAGGGACTTTGATGGGGGTCAAGTCTAAAGTAGCGGCTTCGACCTGACACAAAGAGTCGCCGCGACCTAGCCTGGCTCGAGGAGACCACTCCGGACTTCGCTGCCTACGTCTACGACATCGAATTCGCTCTGGAGTACCCCGCCGAGAGGCGCCGGCCGATGCTCGAAAAGATCATCCCGCCTTGCTGCACCACTTCCCGAAGCTCGCCCTTGGGCTGATCATGACCTGCCACCACAACGCCATCCCGCCGAAACACTGGAGCCTTCCAGGCGTATCTGCGCAGATGACTCTCGAAAAGGCGATTCTTCTGGGTGTGACGCTCCTCTTCACGGGCGCCACGATTCTGCAATGCCGGAAGCCGCGGTGGGGGTTGGGACGGTTGTATGCGGCGATCATGAACCGGAGTCATGGCGCTCTGACGGCGTGGGGGCTGACGCATGTCGCCGTCGAAAAGGGCTACACGATTCTGGACATGGGGTGTGGCGGGGGGCGGACCATCAGGACGCTGGCGGCCAT
>DATLVQ010000089.1:0-5753 GCA_035577325.1 Bryobacteraceae bacterium
CGCCAGCTATGTTTCGATACATCCGGTGAGGGATCGACATCGCCATAAAGGCCGTGCCGGAACACGGCTTTCGCGTCGCTGCTCACGGCAGTGGTGATATAAACGCGATCGCCCCATATCACCGGGCTGGAATGGGCGAGGCCCGGAATTTCCGTCTTCCAAACAATGTTGATGCCTTTGATCGCGTCCCACTTCTGCGGTACTTTGCCCTCGGCGACTCCCGAAGCGCCGGGACCACGGAAAGACGGCCAGTTCTGCGCCTGCGCCAGCGCGCAAAGGAAAAGCCACAGGCCTAGCTTCATTGCGCACCCGTTTTTTTGAACACCATGGCATTTCCGTCTCCCTGTTTTACGGCCAGGGAGACCACTTTGCCCGCCTCCACGGTGAATGCGAGCTTCACGGGAAACTCCGGATGCTGAAACGTCGTGACATCAATCGCGTCGTACGCGGTTGGTTTCTGGCCAATCGGGCCGCCCGTGAGTTTGCCGTCAACGATTTCAAATTTGAGCTCCATGCCCTCCGAGGAATAACTCCCGGCATAGGTCTGGAGTGCCTGCGGGTCGATCTGCAAGTTCGGCTTAACCGGTGGCGAGACTCCGGCCTTCGTCAGCAGGCCCGCAATCTCCTTTTGGTTATTTTTTATGGCGGCGCCCAGTGCGCCGGATAGCGTTTCCGCGGGGATTGCGTCTTTCTTTTCGAGTACCGCTTTCACAATTTCGGCGTTCCCCTTTTCCACGGCGGTCATCAATACATCGTCGGCCCCGGCGGTCGCGCCTTTTCCCAACAGCAGCTTGATCACCTCCCACCGCTCCTTCTGCGTGGCCCATGACAGCGCGGTCGCGCCGTAGAAGGTATCCTTCACATTGACGTTCGCGCCGTGATCGAGCAGAATTCTGATGATCTCCACGTTGCCGCGATCCGCCGCGAAGAACAATCCCGTAGCCCCGTACGGGCTTTTCGCATTCACATCCGCGCCCTGGGCCAGCAGCGCCTTGACGCGCGCGGCATCACCTTTCCGCACGGCCGCGAGCAGATCTTCGCCCAGGTCGGCGAGACACGCAAAAGGAACCATAGCGACGAGAACAAGAGCAGCGTTTCGAAGACAGGCCATAAAGCCCCTCGATCAAACTACGCAGATTATATCGTGGACCTCAGGCTGTCACGCAAGACATGACCATCGGACGATTGGGCCGTCTAAGCATATTCGTGCGTCTGAGCCTCGTCGAGCCCGGTGCTGCTCCTTGACTGAGACCGGCGCAGATTATATCTTGGACTCACCCCCCATGCACTTCAGGGAAGCAAGACCATGAACGCTATTATTGTGAAGCGCCTCTCGTTGTTACTTTTTGTTCCCTTTGTGTTCGCTGCCGCAGCCACGGTCTCGGTCGGCGATTGGCCCGAGTGGCGCGGCCCCAATCGCGACGGCATCTCGCGCGAGAAAAACCTGCCGGAGAAATGGTCGCTCACCGGGGAGAACCTGGCGTGGAAGGCGCCCTATGGCGGCCGCTCCGCCCCCATTATCCTCGGCGATCATCTTTATCTCCAGAACACCGCCGGTAAGGGCGAAACCGAGCAGGAACGTGTGCTGTGCTTCAACACCGACACTGGAAAGCTGCTCTGGGAGCACCGGTTCAACATCTATCAGAGCGATGTGCCGGCGCATCGCGTGGGTTGGGCAGCGCCGGCGGCGGACGCCGAGACCGGCAACGTCTACGTATTCGGCGTGAACGGGACGCTGCTGGCTCTTACATCCGGCGGCAAGCTGTTGTGGGAGCGCTCGCTCGATGAAGAATTCGATCTGTTCACCACGCATGGCGGGCGCACGACGTCGCCTGTGGTCGATGGAAATTTGGTGATTGTGAAAGCAGCGAGCTCCACCTGGGGCACGCAGGCCAATCGCTCGATTCGCATCATGGCCTTCGACAAGCGGACCGGCGACATGGTTTGGATCAGCACGCCGGGCGGGCGACCGTTCGATACCGATTATTCCCAGCCTACGGTCGCGCGCATCAATGGAACGCGTCTCTTAATTACCGGCTTGGGCGATGGTGGCGTCCACGCCATCAAGATTGCGACCGGCGAACCAGTGTGGCATTTCCTGCTGAGCAAGCGCGCCATCAACACAGCGCCCGTGCTGAACGGGACCACCGTGCTGGTTTCGCACGGCCAGGAGAATCTCGAAGGGAATGAAATGGGCATGCTGGCGGCGATCGACGGCACCGCTAAAGGCAACATCGCCTTGAACCAGGTGAAGTGGAGCCTTAAGGGATTCATCGGGGAATTTTCTTCGGGCGTGGTGGATGGTGACCGCTTTTTGCAGGTGGACAATGGATCGAACCTCTACGCCTTCGACGTGGTCACCGGACGGCAGCTCTGGAAGCAGAACCTGGGTACCGTGCAGAAGGCTTCGCTGGTGTTCGGCGACGGCAAGATTTACGCCGGCACCGAAAGCGGGAAATTCTACATTCTCCGCCCGCACGCGGATCGATGTGAGGTGCTGAGCGACGTCGAGCTGCCCCTGAGCCAGCAAGGCCTGTTCAACGAAAAGGTGCCGGAGGCGGTAGTGGCATCCGCCGCGATTTCGCGCGGCCGCGTTTATTTCGTATCGAGCGACACGCTCTACGCCATTGGGAAAAAGACGCGCGTGCCGGCGCAACCCGCTATGGACGAGACACCGGCGCCCGCGCCCGGCGCACCCGCGTGGGTGCAAGTGGTTCCGACCGAACTGATTCTCACTTCGGGCCAGACCGCGACTTTTCACGCACGGCTCTTCGACGAGCACGGCGAATTCCTGCGTGAAGAGAAAGGGGTGTGGTCGCTCAACGAGCTGAAAGGCGCAATCGAGGATGGCCGATACAGTTCCGCATCAGACCCCTTAGGTCAGGCTGGGCTCGTCAAAGTCACAGTCGGCGGCATCTCAGGAGAAGCGCGCGTGCGCGTCGTGCCGCCGCTTCCCTGGAACGAAACATTCGATTCCTATGCAGTAGGCACAGCGCCGCCGCATTGGGTCGGCGTGACGGCGGGACAATACAAAGTCGCCGAGCTCGACGGGAACAAAGTACTGGCTAAAGCGCCGAACGAAACGCTGTTCAAACGCATGCGTGTTTTCCTGGGCCCGACTAACTGGTCGAATTACACCGTGGAAGCGGATGTCCGCGCGATCGAAAAACGCCGGCAAATGGGCGACGCGGGTGTCATGGCGCAGCGCTACACGCTGCTGTTGTTCGGCAATAATCAGCAGCTCGAGCTGAATTCCTGGCAGCCCGAAACCGCGCGCCGCGTCGCCGTGCCATTCTCCTGGAAGCCCGACACCTGGTATCGCCTCAAGCTGCGCGTGGACAACACCGCCGACGGCAAGACGCGCATCCGCGGTAAAGCCTGGGCTACGGCGGATAGCGAGCCCTCAGCCTGGCTGATCGATCGCGTGGATCCCATTCCGAACCGTGAAGGCAGCCCGGGCCTGTTTGGCGACGCCACTTACGGGGTGTTTTATGACAATCTGAAAGTGACGGCAAACCAATGAGCAAAAGGTTGATCTCGGCCGCAATCGTGGCCATCCCGGCGGCGCTGTTCCTGGTATGGGCCTCGGAACCGAACGCGGGCGGCGACTGGCCGATGTGGGGCGGCACGCCTGACCGCAACATGGTCTCCAGCATGAAGGGTATTCCCACCACTTGGGACGTCAAGACCAAGAAGAACGTAAAGTGGGTCGTGGAACTTGGTTCGCAGAGTTACGGAAATCCGGTGGTCGCCGGCGGCACGGTTTTCGTCGGCACCAATAACGAGAGCCCTAAGGACCCCGCGGTCAAGGGCGATAAGGGCGTGCTCATGGCCTTTCGCGAATCGGATGGCGAATTCCTCTGGCAGGACGTCAACGACAAGCTGCCGGCCGGTCGCGCGAACGACTGGCCGTTTCAGGGCGTCTGTTCATCGCCGCTGGTTGAGGGCGATCGCCTCTACTACGTGACGAACCGCTGTGAGATCCGCTGCCTCGACGTTCATGGCGACGGCAAAAAGCATTCGAAGCTGATCTGGAAATTCGACATGATGGAAGAGGTCGGCTCGCAACCGCATAACATGTCCAACTCGTCGCCTGTGTCGTACGGCGACCTGATCTTTGTCAGCACTTCGAACGGCCAGGACGAGAGCCACGTGCACATACCCTCGCCGCGCGCGCCATCCGTCATCGCGGTCAACAAGCAGACCGGGAAGCTCGCGTGGGAGGACAATTCAGTGGGCGACCGCATCCTGCACGGCCAGTGGTCGTCGGCCGCCGTGGGGAAAATCGGTGACGTGGTACAGGTAGTCATCGGACAGGGCGATGGCTGGGTGCGGGGGTATGAAGCGCAAACCGGCAAGAAGCTTTGGGAATTCGACATGAACCCCAAAGATTCGGTTTGGCCCAAGACGCGCAATGAAGCCATCAGCACGCCCGTCATCTACGACAACAAGGTCTTCATCGCCAACGGGCAAGACCCCGAGCATGGCGAGGGCGTGGGCCATTTGTACGCAATCGATGGGACCAAACGCGGCGATATCACGCAGAGCGGGCGCATCTGGCACTACGACAAGATTCGCCGCTCGATTTCGACGGGCGCAGTATATAACGGCCTGCTGTTCTACGCCGATTTCAGCGGTTTTCTGCACTGCCTGGACGTGAACACGGGAAAACCGTATTGGGTTCACGACATGCTGGCAGCGGTGTGGGGCTCGCCCATGGTGATCGACGGGAAAGTGTATTTGGGGGATGAAGACGGCGATATTGTAGTGCTCGAAGCCAGTAAAGAAAAGAAGCTGATCTCGGAAATGAACATGGGAAGTTCGGTCTACATGACGGCGGTGCCCGCGCACGGCACACTATTCATCGGCAACCGGAATCAGCTTTTCGCGCTGGCTGAGAAATAGGGCGAGACGCATTTCGCGCATGTCAGCGGCAACTCATGTTTCACATCCGCCAGATCGATCACGTGGCGCTGACCGTGAAGGATCTTGATCGTTCCATCGCCTGGTATCGCGACATGCTGGGCCTTGAGCGGCGTCATGAGGCCGTTTGGGGCCGCGTGCCCGCTATTATGTATGCGGGCGACACCGGCATCGCGCTATTCCCCGCCACGACGCAAAGTCCGAACCCCGCACCTGAACGGCGCAACAGTACCGTCATGCGCCATCTGGCGTTTCAAGTGGACCGCCAAAATTTTCTGCGCGCGCAAGCCGAACTCCGCGGGCGCGGCATTTCCTTCACTTTCGAAGATCATCAAATCGCTCATTCGATCTACCTGAACGACCCCGATGGATACGAAATCGAGCTGACCACTTACGAGTTGGATGGAGCGGCGTAGATTTCTCCTTATTCCGGCGGGTGCTTGGCTGGGCGCGGCGGCCGAAACGACGGCCCAAGACGAATGGGCGCAGTTTCGCGGGAATCCGCAGTTGACCGGCGTCGCCGTCTCTACCCTGCCCGCGAACTTGAAACCGGTTTGGACTTACGAGGCCGGCGACTCGATTGAATCTTCCGCGGCCATCGCAGGGGGCGCCGTCTACGTCGGATCGCAAACCGCCGATCTGATCTCGCTTGAACTCGAAACCGGAAAGTTGCGTTGGAAATATCATGTACAGGAGGGCATCGAGGAATCGTCGCCCGCCGTGCACGGCGGCGTGATCTGCGTGGGCGATCTCGGTGGCACTCTGCACGCCGTCAATGCCACCGATGGCAAGGGTCTCTGGACGCTGAAGACCGGCGCCGAAGTCAAATC
>DATLVQ010000090.1:0-5710 GCA_035577325.1 Bryobacteraceae bacterium
CGAGCGCAACGATGCCGCCGACACGTGTGATGCCGAGCCAGATCGCCATGTACTCAGGCCGGTTGGGCATGATCAAACAAACAGCGTCGCCTTTACCGAGGCCCTGGTTGAGCGCCCAGCGGGCATACTGGTTGGAGCGCTCCGCGAGGGCGCGGTAGCTCAGACACTCTCGATTGGAGAGGAGCGCCGGCGACTCGCTGAATTTGTCCGCCACTTCGTCGAGTACGGTCGGAAAAATGCGGCTCGTATTCTTTGCGATCGGGCTTGTCAGTTCGAGCGCGCGCAGCCAAGACTTGGCAGGAGAAGGACTGCTCCTGGCGGCTGTCGCCGCTGTGTGGTGTTCGGCTTGACTGATCGTTACTGGCATCGGAATGATTCGACTATGCAGTTGTGCCGGAATCCACGGTGAGTACCGTTCCGGTGATGCTTTTGGACTTCGCGCCCAGCAGAAACTCAATGGCGTCCGCCACATCTTCGACGTCGGTAAAACGGCGCAGCGCGCTGCGCCGCGCGGCTTCCTCCCTGCGCCTGCCCACTAAACCCTCGGTCATATCGGTTTCCATAAATCCCGGAGCAACGGCGTTCACGTTGACTCCCAGCCGGCCGACTTCGCGCGCCAGTGAGCGGGTAAACCCGATCATCGACGCTTTAGTCGCGCCATAAACCGAAAGGCCGCTGTATCCCGTGAAACCCAGGATAGACGCGACATTGACGATGCGCCCGCCGCCATTCGCCATCATGTGTCGGACCACATACTTGGTAAGAATGATGGGTGAGAGCGTATTTACGCGAATCAGGTGCTCGATCTGCGAATTGTGCATCATCGCCAGCGCGCCGTCCGAACCTATGGCAGCATTGTTCACCAATCCATGGATAGCCCCAAAGTCATGGTGTATTTTCTTGACTAAGACAGGTATGTTCTCAACGTCGGCAAGATCGAATGGGATGAAGTGCAGCGCCCCCCGACGGGTTTGTTCGGCGTGTTCCATCGCGGATGCCAGCTGATCGTTCATCTGGCGCGCGATGGCCACTGTGCGATAGCCCTCGCAAGTGAGCCTCCGGACGATACCCAGGCCCAGTCCCCGGCTTCCGCCCGTAACTACTACATTACGCATGAGGACGCATCAGTTTCCCGGCGGCGGCGACTTCTAGCTCTGGTACGCAGCGGATCGTTGCCGGAACCTTGTGTGCGGCTAGATTCTCCTGACAGATTTGCAGGATCTCGCGCTTGAAGCCGTCTGCTTGATTACTCTTCTCGCCCTGATCGGGCCCTCCTTTCAGAACCACATCGGCAGATACCAGCGCTCCGGTAATCGGGTTTCTCCTGGACCGAACCATTGACATTCGCACGGCAGGATGTCGGTTGATCACCGCCTCAACTTCTTCCGGATATACCTTCAGCCCGCCGATATTGATCACTCCATGCCTTCTACCAAGGAAGTAATAGCGGTCTCCACGTAGTTCTACGATGTCGCCGGTATCTACGAAACCTTCATGGTCCAAGAGATCGCCATTCTCTTTACCCACATAATCAAACGCTGTCCCGTTCGAACAGACCCGAAGCGAATCGTTTTCAATCTTCATCTGCACTTGGCCGCGTGTGCCAAGCAGGCTCGCCGGGAAGCCCTCGAGACCGTCATTGACTTCAAAAGCTACCCCGGCTTCGGTGGAGGCAAAGGCATGGCTGACGGCGGCCTGTGGATAGAATGAACATAGGGTATTCAGGATCGCCTGATCTGCGATTTCTCCCGACAAGCGAACATAGCGTGGCGCGATCACTCGGGCGTCCGGGCTCATTAGGGCACGGCGCCAATGCGACGGCGTGCCGGAGACGTGCGTCACTCCGTGCGCGCCGAGCCTCGAGAGAAAACTAGTAGTCGATTCATTACGCCCCGAAAGTACGAGTGATCCACGCCCTAAGACGGCCCGAAGGAAGATCTGAAGCCCGCCATAACGACGAATGTCATAAAATGTGCCCCAGACGATACCGGTCCCATGGCCTTGGTTCACGATCGGTGCAGTCAGGCTGCCCAAGTCGTGCCTGACCATTTTCGGTGCGCCGGTAGTGCCAGATGTCAGTAGTACCCAGTCAGTCGTGCGATGCTCGAGTTGCTCCTCCTTCATAGGGGTGATGTCCAGACGGCAGACGACACGCAAGGGGCCGCCAGAATCACCATCAGAGTGGTCATCGGATACGATCGCATCCGCGCCACAATTGCAGATGACTGACGGCAGATGTCTTGCAGGTAAGTCGGGCGGGCAAATAACGAGGCGACTGGCGACGCCGTCCAGTTCTATGAGTGCCACTGCCGTCGCAAGCTGATCCCTGGTAGCAAGCAGGACCGACCGTCCCCATAAGTCCCGGAGACGGCAATCCAGGCTCGTGCCGCGCGAGAGATTGGCTAGAGACACGCTGGTCTCGGCGCCATGCAGAAAGCCGCCCGAACAGTCTGATTCGTTACCGAGCTTCTCCCGGAGCGACACCGGACAATTTGGCGGCATTTTCATAGAACCTGATAAGGTCTCCGAGTGTGACAGGGTAGGAAATGTCCTCGGATTCAGTGAACGGATCGAGACCCAATGTATCCTCGAGCCGGGCAACGACGATCGCAATCGTAAGGGAGTCAAGCCCCGAATCCAACAAGGCCAAGTCATCTGTCAAGGGTGGCAATTCCCTCTTGGTCTCGGTTGCAATCTGCTGGATCTGCGAAATAACAGCTGACCTTATTGACATTTACGACCCAGAAAAGTCCGGCTCAGCAACGATATTGCAAATCAGCGTCCGGAGGAACTCGACTCCCTCAAAAAAGGTTTCTTCGGGTTCGTGAGAATCGTGCGCAAGCGAAATCTCCGCTTCCAGAGCGCGGAAGAGTTCCTGCGTATGGGCGACATCACAAACGCCGTGCACGTCCGTATATTCTTGCTCCATCGACCCCTGCCGCTTGGCGAGGTCGGCCAAATAGGCCATGAACCGTTGAATGAAGCCTTCGAAGAAAGCCATCATGACAACGATCGGCACTGGCGAAAGCCGTCCGATGAATAATCGGACGTTCGACAAACTCCGGGAGACTGCCAGGGCGTCCGTGTCTTTCGGAACAGCGTGCGCAGCCGTGGCGAACCTTCGAAGCATCCCGGGATGGCAATCGCGCACTTCTTCGCGAAGATTATCTAGAATGATCGAGCGGGCCAAGTCGGACCTAACGGACAAATAGGCGCCGGTCATCCAATAAATGAAGTTGCCTTCGAGGACCGCGGTATAGCGAGCGATAATTCCACGGCGCTCGCTGGAGGAAAGGCGATCAGCGCGCGGAAGCAACGCTAAAAGGTCATCGATGACGCAGTTTATACGCTCTTGAATTGACGCCGAGCGTGGTCGGTCCCGAGTCAGAAGATTGCAAGTTACTGAAGTCATTAGCACATTCCTTTCGTCGTAATGGCTGTACGAACGCTTACATTCCCGATAGGGCGGAATGTCGAATTAATCTGTCCTGCCCGGTGAATTGGGGTGACCTTAAGCTAGTTGCTGGGAGTTGGGCAAAGCTACCGCTTTCTCGCGTGCTTTGACACCATCTGCCTGCATCTCGAATGAGCAATATGGATGCCAAATCACCCCGGCGGCTGCTTGATCCCCTTCAGTCTCGATTCCATTGGGGGGGAGCAAAACCACAAACACGACCTAAGACGAGCGTGTTGGCTTTTGTTTGCCAAATGACACCGGATACTTCTGAATGGAAGCGGATAGATGCTTTCCCAAAAGTGGAAGTCCGAGCCCATTGATCGATAGCAAAGGGATTGATGCGAAGGCCCAATTCGGCCCCAACAGGTTGTTTCAAATGTGCAAGCCTGGCGACGGTCTGGTAGCGTACAGTGGCACTATTGCTGCTCTGCTCCGAAACCAGAAATGCTCCCGCGCGCGCCCACAGGGGGGTGTATACCATCATCGTGCCGGACAACTGCAGAGTTACCCGGGGCGGGATGCGATCTGTCCGCGCCGCAGATCAGGATGAGGGCCTCTCAAGCCACGCTGGACGCCCGCCACAAAATCAAGGTAGATTCGTCAGCTATGGAGCCGCCTCAAGGGATGTCAATGGTCGAGTCGGCGACCGGATTCTTGCTGATGGCGCCCGATTTCAAACCGATATACGCCAACGCGGAAGCCATAAGAATTCTGGTCTACCCGGAAGCACCTGAACCCATCGAGCTGTTTGACGGGTTTCTGGCGGATAAAATCCGGTCGGTGATTCGTGTCAACGGGGATGGTCCCCATTCTGCGTTTACGACAGAATTTACTTCGGGCAGGCGGCATTACTTGTGCCGTGCCTTTGCCCTCAACTCTCATTCGAAAGATGGACCCGATCAACCGGTCCTGGCGGCCATTCTTGAGCGTACCAGCCGGAGATCCTTCGATGCCGCCCAAGTGGCCGCGCGTTTCCACCTCACGCCAAGAGAGCAGGAAACGCTGCAGCACTTGATTCAAGGCTTCACCAACAAGGAGATCGGCCAGCGCATGAACATCAGCCCTAATACCGTCAAGGCGTTCCTAAAACTCATCATGATGAAGATGGGCGTTTCAACGCGTTCCGGAATCATAGGAAAGACTATTATGCCGAGTGTTAAGGATCGCCCTCCCCTCGCAGCCGCCGCAAATCGGACTTTTGGAGAATAGGCGCTCGCGTATCCATAGAGGACCAAGTGTAGTGTGTAATCCCACAGAGTACTTACCCAATCGGGCTAAACCAAGCAGGGACTGGAAAAGTTGCCATCTCCGACACTAGTATGGTTTGTGCGCGGCAGACTGGTGGCGGGCAGAACGTAAGTTCTGCAAATGTTCAAGCCAAGGAATGCAGACCTCCTGGGGATGGTCGATGCGCACTCCATCATTTCGATCATAACGAGTGTATCGTGTGGGCCCTTGGCGTCGGGCCTGAAGGGGCTGAGACACACGAGAGAGCGGTAGCATTGCCGAAATGACATTCGTGGTCTTAACCCATCACAATACTTACGCCCCAAATCTTCTCGAGCCTTTCTCCAAGCACAACGGAACGCGAAGGCACCTGTAGCGGTTGATTCGCCGAGTGGGACGTTCTACGCGAGAGTATCAATGAGACAAGCACAAGTTAGGCTAGCACGACAGCGAGGCAATCGGCGCGAGCAATTAGAGAACGCCAGGTTAAAGCAATTGGTGGCCGATCTTACATTGGACAAAGCAATGCTGCAAGACGTGCTTGCAGGGATCATGGAGGCTCGCCGAAATACATCTTTCACTTCTCACAAAGACCGAGGAGACCGCGCAGTACGAAGGCTGGGCGACCATACCTCTGTCTTCATGGCGGGTGGCGAGAAACCTGAGCTTCAATGAACTCGCGGAATTGCAAGAGGAGGCCTGGAAAAATACGTGCCTAAGAGAATCTTAGTTCATCTCGGAGCGCTTCTGATTTTGGCGATCGCGCCGTGCGGGCGCTCAGCAGAAACAAAGCAAACGCATTCCGGCGCGCCCATACCACCTGCGACGCTGACAACTAGCGTGGCCAGGCAAGCAGCACCGAACCAACCGGCTCTGAAGCAACGTAATCCTCGATACCAGTTATGCAAGAGCGACGTGCTTGAGGTGGATCTTCCTATGACGCCGGAATTCAATCAAACTGTGACGGTCCAGCCCGATGGTTACGTCATGTTGCTTGGCGCCGGTGACATTCACGTAGAAGGGCAG
>DATLVQ010000091.1:0-2200 GCA_035577325.1 Bryobacteraceae bacterium
GCGATACTTCCGCCACGACCAGTGAACTGCGCAGCCGACCGCCACCCGCGCCGGCAGAGCCGCGCCCGCCTTGCTTCAACGCCTCGGCGATCGCCCCACTAGAAATGTGAGAGGCGGGAGCGAGGCCGAACAGAATCCCGGCGGCCATGGCGACAGCAATCGAAAACGAGAGGACTGGGCCGTTCAGGCCAACCGTGGTTGTACCGGCGAGCGGCAGGGGGATCAGCTTCGTCAGGAACTCGAAAGTCCAGGAGGCGAGAAGAACCCCACTGAGGCCGCCGATCAACGCCAGAAGAACGCTTTCTGTGAGCACCTGGCGCACCAGCCGGCCGCGGCGCGCCCCCAGAGCAATGCGCATGGCCATTTCGCGATGGCGGCCCGTAGCTCGCGCAAGCAACAGATTTGCAATGTTGGCACACGCGATCAACAGGACACCGCCAACGGTTGCCAGCAGAACGATGAAACCGAACCTCAAGTTGCCGGCAAATTGATCGTGCAGTGGAATGATGACCGTCCCGACTCTTGTATTCGAATCCGGGTATTCATGCTCCAGTTGTTTCGCGATGGCAGCCATTTCAGCCCGTGCGCGCTCTACTGTCACTCCATCACGCAGCCTTGCCACGACCTCCAGGAAATGACTCTCCCGCCGGCGCCATTGCTGGGCAGAGAAGGCCATGGGAAGCCAGACATCCACCGGATCCGGGAAATTGAAGGTCTGCGGCAAGACTCCGATCACCGAATATTTTTCGCCGCTCAACAGGATCGTCTTGCCGACGACTTGAGAATTCGCTCCATAGCGGCGCACCCACAACCCACGGCTCAGCAGGACGACGCGAGGTCCGTCAGCCCGGTCTTCTTCCGGCAGAAACGTTCGCCCCACAATGGGTTTCATGCCTATGAGAGGGAAGAAATTGGCGGTGGCGATTTTGGCTTCGACCTCCTCCGGCTGGCCGTCCCCGGTAAGGTTCATCAGGTCACCGCGCATGGCGGCCATGTCGGTAAAAACATGATTCCGGTTTTTCCAATCGACAAAATTCGCAGGCGCCGGTGTGTTCTGAGGGAAGCCCATGAACGAGAGATCTTCCCAGACCATGACCAGTCGATCGGGATTCTGGAATGGCAGTGGCCGAAGTAGAACGGCATTCACGACGCTGAAGATCGCGGTATTGGCGCCGATGCTGAGGGCCAGAGTGAGGACGGCCGCAGCGGTGAAGGCTGGACTTTTCCGGAGTATGCGCGCGGCATAGCGGAGGTCTTGCAGCAGGTCCCGAACAACGCTGGAACGGCTCATATCCCGGCAATCCTCCTTCAAAACCGACGAATCGCGCGACGTGCCGCTTGCGACACACCTGTACCCTGTGTCGTACGCGCCGGATTGAACCAGATATCAGTGCAGATGACGGCTGCTTACGCGACTTCCATTTTTTCTTCGACCACTCTGCCGTCAAACAAATGAATGCTGCGGTCCGCGAAGCGCGCATAGCGGGGATCATGCGTCACCATGCAGATGGTTGCGCCGTTGCGGTGGAGTTCCCGCAACAGGTCCATCACCGCTTCGCCATTGGCCGAGTCGAGGTTTCCAGTCGGCTCATCCGCCAGCAACACCGAAGGCGATCCCACCAGGGCACGGGCCACGGCGACGCGCTGCTGCTGGCCGCCAGAGAGCTGCGATGGATAGTGCTTTACACGGTGCGACATGCCGACTTTTTCGAGCGCCTCATGCACCAGCTTCTTGCGCTCCGACGACGGCGTGCCGCGGTAAGTCAGCGGCAGTTCGACGTTCTCGTACACCGTGAGATCGCCAATCAGGTTGAATGCCTGGAAAATGAAACCGATCTCGCGGTTGCGGATGCGCGCCCGCTCCTGCATTTTCAGGCCGCTTACCGGCTTGCCATTGAGGACATACTGACCATCGGTGGGTGTGTCGAGCAGGCCCAGGATGGCCAGCAGCGTCGACTTGCCGCAGCCTGAGGGACCGGAAATCGAAACATACTCGCCCTTCTTGATGTCCATGTGGATCCCTGCGAGGGCATGGGTTTCCACCTCGTCGGTGACAAAAACCTTGGTCACCGCATCCAGGTGCAACAACGCTTCCGATCCATTCGCCATCTCTGCTCCTCAATTCTCAATTCAGACGTATGCGGTCATGCCCATCCATTGCCGACATATCCGACAGAATCACCCGGTCTCCGACTTTCAA
>DATLVQ010000092.1:0-5045 GCA_035577325.1 Bryobacteraceae bacterium
TGGCGGCGATCGAGGCCTGGACCAAAATGGATCTGAATGCGCTCAACCGGCAGTGGAATGAGCGTGCCGTTCGCATCCGGAAGCTAGTCGACACTGTTCCCGGCGTCAAGACTGAAATTCAGATTCCGGAGGACGGCAACCGCTACCCCACGCTGATCGTGACGTGGGATGAAGATGCCTGGGGATTCACTGTGGCCGATTGCGACAGAAAGTTGCGCGAGGGCGAGCCGCGCATCGAGGTCCTCACATCCAGCAATCCGAGCATGGTGACGGCTGTGGATGAGTATCATGACTCGAAAACCCCGAAAAGCCGCGACCGCATTGAAATCGTTTCCATGACTTTGCAGCCGGGCGAAGAGCTGATTCTGGGCAAGCGGCTACGCGAGATTTTGATGCAGGCGCGCAAGAAGGCGTAACCAGCGCTCCAGCATCGATCATCCAGAGAACACCTGCATAGGGCTACAATAGATTCCGGCCCTTATGAAAGCGATTCCCTGCATCGCTGTGATTGCGGCTGTTCTTGCGCCAGCGCTGTGCCGCGCTCAGGAGGTCGAGTTCAATCGAGATATTCGCCCCATCTTCTCCGATAAGTGTTATACCTGCCACGGGCCGGATAAAGCCAATCGCAAGTCCAAGCTTCGTTTCGATACCGAGGCTGGCGCCAAGCAGGATCTTGGCGGCCACTTCGCCATTGTGCCCGGCGATACAGGGAAAAGCGAACTGGTGCGCCGCATCACCGCGGCGAAACCAGCCATGCGGATGCCGCCTGTCTGGTCCGGCGTTAAGCTCACCGATCAAGAAATCGGCCTCATCACCCGCTGGATTGAGCAGGGGGCGAAATGGGAAAGGCACTGGGCGTTCATGCCACCGAAACGGAGGATCTCGCCGGATGTCAAGGACCACAACTGGCCGCGGAACGCCATCGATAATTTTGTCCTGGCGCGCCTGGAACACCAAGGGCTCAACCATTCGCCGGAAGCAGACCGCGATCGGCTGATCCGCCGCGTCACGCTCGATTTGACCGGACTGCCCCCGACTCCCGCGGAGATCGACGCGTTCCTGAACGACAAGTCGCCAACGGCGTACGAAAAGGTCGTGGACAGACTTCTGGCATCGCCGCGCTATGGCGAGCGAATGGCCGAGCGGTGGCTGGATGCTGCGCGCTATGCCGACACCAATGGTTACCAGACCGACGCCGAGCGCAGCATGTGGCGCTGGCGCGACTGGGTCATTGACGCCTTCAACCGAAACATGCCCTTCGACCGCTTCACCATTGAGCAGATCGCCGGCGACATGCTGCCGAATGCGACGCTCGATCAAAAGATAGCCACTGGCTTCAACCGAAATCATCGGGGCAATGGCGAAGGAGGCATCATTCCGGAAGAGTACGCGGTCGAATACGTTGTCGATCGGGTGGATACGACGGCGACCGTTTGGCTGGGTCTTACACTTGGCTGCGCCCGATGCCACGATCATAAGTACGATCCGCTTACGCAAAAAGAGTTCTATCAGGTTTTTGCTTATTTCAATAACGTTCCCGAAAAGGGAAAGGCGTGGAAATACGGAAACTCGCCGCCAGTTGTCCCCGCGCCCACGGTCTCCCAACAAGCCGAGTTGAACGCCATCGACGCCAGGCTCACTGCCGCCGAATCCAAGTTTTCGAGCATGAAGCCGGAACTGGCGCGCGCACAGGCGGAGTGGGAAAAATCGGGTGCACTCTCATCGCCCGTGGACTGGACTATCTCACGAGGCATGGTGGTTCAGCGGCGCCTGATGGGCAGCGGCGCATTCGATGGAAAACGCGCGGTTGAAGTCGATGTCGAGGATAGCGTGGCCAAATTCGGTTTTTACGACAAGTTGACGCTGTCCGCGTGGATAAGGCCTGCCGCGCCCACGGGTGCCATAATTACCCGTACAGAAGACGTATCCGAAGGCGAAGGTTACGGGCTGTATCTCAAGGATGGAAAAGTACAGGTCAACCTGGTGAAGCGCTGGCTCGACGACGCGCTCCGCGTCGAGACAGAACAGAACCTCACGCTTGACCAGTGGCATCACGTCCTCATGACTTATGACGGCTCGCGTGTCGCCGAAGGCGTCAAGATTTACGTCGATGGCGTTTCGCAGAAACTGAAGATCAATCTGGATGATTTGAATCAGTCTTTCGATACCAAGGAGCCGCTGCGTATCGGCGGTGGCGGCGGCCCGGAGAACCGCTTCCAAGGCCAGATACGCGATGTGCGCGCTCACAAGGTCGCGCTCACCGCCGATGAGGCGGCGGTCATGGCGATAGACGTTCCCGTTGGCGAGATTGCCGCCGTGCAGCCCCCCAAGAGGACGCGTGCCCAATCCGACAAGCTCACGCTCTTCTTTCTGGAGAGAAACGCGCCGGCGCAGATCCGCGACGCCTGGAGGCAGGTGACCGAGCTGCGCGAGCGGAAGGCGCGCCTGATCGAAAGTTTTCCCACCGTGATGGTGATGCAGGAGCGCTCTACGCCGCGCGACACCTTCGTTTTGATTCGCGGCGCGTACGATAAGCCCGGCGACAAAGTCAGCGCCGGTGTGCCCGCAGTGCTGCCGCCGCTGCCCGACGGCTGCAACAACGACCGCCTTGGCTTCGCGAAGTGGCTGGTTGATCCATCCAACCCGCTGACGGCCCGCGTCACCGTGAACCGCTTCTGGCAGATGTATTTTGGCGTGGGGCTGGTCAAGACCGTCGAGGATTTCGGGTCGCAAGGCGAATGGCCCGGCAATCTGGATCTGCTCGATTGGCTCGCCACCGAATTTATCCGCACCGGCTGGGACGTGAAGGCCATGCAGAGGCTGATCGTCACCAGTGCCACCTATCGGCAATCGTCGAAGGCAACGCCCGAGCTGGTGCAACGCGATCCCGAAAACCGTTTGCTGGCGCGTGGGCCGCGCTTCCGCCTGCCTCCGGAAATGGTTCGCGACCAAGCGCTCGCGGTGGCGGGAATGCTCGTCGAAAAGATCAGCGGCCCATCCGTGAAGCCGTACCAACCGGCTGGCCTATGGAAAGAATTGGGTGGCGATGATTATAAGCCGGACACCGGCGAAGGCCTCTACCGGCGCAGCCTATATACATTCTGGAAACGCACCGCGCCGCCTCCCTCGATGGTCAACTTCGACGCAGCCGGCCGAGAAGCGTGCACCGTGCGGGAGAACCGAACCAATACACCGCTGCAGGCGCTCGACCTGATGAACGATGTCACTTATGTCGAAGCTGCCCGTGTGATGGCGGAGCGAATGATGCGCGAAGGCGGCACGACACCTGAAAATCGCATTGCATACGGGTTCCGCCTTGCCACCGCGAGACGTCCTCGGGCTGGCGATATGGCAATTCTATCGCGTAGCTTTCACTACTATCTCGACCGCTTCCGTACGAACCAGGAGTCCGCGCTCAGGTTGCTCGGTGAGGGCGAACACAAGCGCGACCAAATGCTGGATGCGAGTCAGCTAGCTGCTTACACGAGTGTAGCCAGCCTGATTCTCAACTTGGATGAGACGATAACAAAAGATTAAGTTATGAATCCGAACTTACAAGACGGATTACAACTGACGCGCCGGCACTTTTTCGGCCGTGGCGCCGCTGGCATTGGGATGGCCGCGCTCGCCAGCCTGTTGAGCCAGGATCTCCGCGCCGCCGAGGATGCTGCGTCTGCCACCGGAGGCCTGCCCGGCTTGCCTCACTTTCCGCCGAGAGCCAAGCGCGTCATCTATCTGTTCCAGTCCGGCGCTCCATCGCAGATGGAGTTGTTCGATTACAAACCCCGGCTCGCCGAATTCCGCGGCGCCGAGCTGCCTGATTCCATTCGCATGGGCCAGCGCCTCACCGGCATGACCTCGACGCAATCTTCGTTTCCAGTTGCACCGTCCCTTTTCCAGTTCGCGCAGCACGGCAATTCCGGCGCATGGGTGAGCGAGCTGATGCCGCACACCGCCAAAATCGCCGATCAGCTCTGTTTCATCAAGTCCATGCACACCGAGGCCATCAACCACGATCCAGCCGTCACGTTCTTTCAGACCGGCGCGCAACTCGCCGGCCGGCCCAGCATCGGCGCCTGGCTGTCGTACGGCCTAGGCAGTGAGAATAAGGATCTGCCCGCGTTCGTGGTCATGATCTCGCAGGGCACCGGCAATCCCAACGATCAGCCGCTTTATGACCGCCTGTGGGGCAGCGGTTTTCTTCCCACTAAATATCAAGGCGTGAAATTCCGCTCGCTCGGCGACCCCGTGCTGTACTTGTCTAACCCGCCCGGCTTCGCGGCCGAAGACCGCCGGCGCTTCATCGACGATTTGAGCCAGCTCAATCGTCTCGAATTGGATGAATTCGGCGACCCCGAAATCGCCACACGCATTGCCCAGTATGAAATGGCGTACCGGATGCAAACATCAGTTCCCGAGCTGACCGATCTTTCCAAGGAGTCCGCGCGTACCTTCGAGCTTTACGGAGACGACGCCCGCAAGCCCGGTACCTTCGCGGCGAACTGCCTGCTCGCGCGGCGTCTGGCCGAGCGCGGCGTGCGTTTCATTCAGCTCTTCCATCGCGGCTGGGACCAGCATGTCAAACTACCGAAACAAATTGTCGGCCAATGCCGCGATACCGACCAGGCGTCGGCTGCTTTGGTGCAGGATCTGAAAGAGCGCGGCCTGCTCGACGACACGCTGGTCGTTTGGGGTGGAGAATTCGGCCGCACGGTTTATTGCCAAGGCAAACTCACCGCCGATGACTATGGCCGTGACCACCACCCGCGCTGTTTCACGGTATGGCTGGCTGGCGGTGGCGTGAAACCCGGCATCACCCACGGCGCAACTGACGATTACTGCTATAACATCACGAGTAATCCTGTGCACGTGCATGACTTACACGCGACCATCCTCCACTGCCTGGGCGTCGACCACACTAAGTTGACTTTTAAGTTTCAGGGCCGCCATTTCAGGCTGACAGATGTGGAAGGCAATGTCGTCAAGCCTGTTCTAGTCTGAAGTAAGTCACGTCTTGCCTGGCTAGCCTGGGACCCTATCGCGGT
>DATLVQ010000093.1:0-2213 GCA_035577325.1 Bryobacteraceae bacterium
GAACGCGAGAGCAACTTGTTTCGCATTAATTTGGTAACCCCTCGCTTCGTCGCGCTCCGCCCGAGCTTGTCGACGCTGAGCAAAAAAACCCGCGGTCGAACCCTGAGTTTGGACCGGCGCTGCAAGATTTACTTGATCGGGTGCTAATCGGACTTGTTCTGCAACGCTGTGCAGCTGTTTAAGCTTGCCCGCTTCTGACAAAGTGAAATCCACGCTACGCTCCACCACTGGTTGGAACAGTAAGTTTTAAACCAGAAGACGAGTACGGCACCAGTAAGATGGTCATTAATTGGTTAACGAGCCCCATTTGTCCAACGAAATCAAGCTATTATCTGAGCCTTCACGGCAACACAAAACATCGCGTTCTATATGGGATTTTACTTCTTGAGTGGCGGAGATGGAGGGATTCGAACCCTCCGCGGGCACTCGTTGAAAAGCTGATGCGGCTACTGACCGCGTTCGAGCAGGACGTGGAGATCACCGTGAAGCCTCACCAAAAGCGCGGCGAGGCCGGCCGCATCAGCTTCCTTGCGGCGGCGCAGCTGAGCGACCCCCGGCGTCTTTCTTCAGCACGACAGGCCGGCGTTCGATATCCGCCAACAGGCGGCTTGAACCGCTATCGCGTTGCGTACAGCGGCGTTGTGTAGGACTGCGTTGGGTACAGCAAGGGGATCAATGGAATATTGATGCCGAAGCGGACAATGTCGTCGGTAAAATGGCCGATGTTGACCGCCACAGGTGGAACACCATTAAAACTGGCCGAACCAATCGAGCCAAGGTCGAGGCGAAGATACTCCAGTTTCCATATCACCCCGGTCGTACCGATAACTCCTGCAATTCCAGCGCCCCCTGCCAAACCGACTTTCGTCTTGGAAAAGCTGAACGGGGTTGTGTAGTTTCCGACGACGGTGTTCGGGTTGTCGATCAGAACCGTGTTGTTGGCGCCGGAGACGGTAACCCTGCCGTAGGCAAGCCCGAAGGTGCCGTAGAACCATACACCGTTCACCTCGTAACCGAAGGTTCCGCGAACGGTGCCAAACCAGCTCAGCTTTCCGGTGATGTCGGTGGTGTTGCGGTAGGTACAGTCGCCGCTCGAGCAGTCGGTGGTGAAGGCGCTGAAATGGCCCAGCCCCGAGCCTTTTTGACCGGTCCACTGAAAATCAGCTTCCACGCCCGCGAGCCATTGTGCGGCGATCCGCAAGATGTACCCGGCCTGAAAGCCGCCAACGATGCCATTCGGGCTCAAGGACGTTGTGCTGGAGCCGCCGGGAAAGGTGAACTGAGATTGTTGGCCGCCTTGAGCGAAGCTTCCGACACCCATATCGGCGTCGGTCCGACCCCAGCTGTAGCCGATATTGCCACCCACATAGGGGCCAACCCAGGGGTCCGCCACGTAAACGCGGGGCGGCGCTTTCACCGGCATGTCAGCCGCTACCGCGAAATCAAAACCCAGGCACAGCGCGGTGCTGGCCAGAATCGCAAGCTTGGTCCGATGCATGAAGAGCCCCGGGTGGGATGAGTTCATCCCGATTTTCCAGCAAATCCCGGCTCAAGGCGAGACCCGCCATGCAGTATTCCCCACTTGTGTTATTCCGGCCACAAGCGCTCGAAACTCAAGAATCCCGGGCCATGAACTCGCGGTAGGGCGCGCCACAGCCGCGATCATGGTCGATCGAAAGCACGGGACGTTCATGTGGATCCAGTCCGCACAATTCCGCCACGCCGCGCAGCGCCGCACCGGGGTCGTCGATCAGGGCCTCGTAGCTCATGACTCGCGCGAGCTCGGGCAATTTCTCCGCGGTCAGGTCAATCATCGCATGGTACCAGTCGAGATAACCGCGGATGTCCTTGAGGCTGTAGGCGTAGGAGTTTCCGGTCAGATATTTGGTCAGATAGATCTTCCACGCCATGTCATCGACATTGCGTTTGAGCAGCACAAACCGGACATTGGGGACGGCCATCGCAATGAGGCCGGCATCGTAGATACGGCCCGGCAGCGTCGTGGTGAACAGCCGCGCCGGTCCCGCCCGTTGCGCCAGGCCTTCCAGATATTTTCCGCGAAAATCAGGGAGCAGCTTCGCCGGAAGATCCTCGAGGTGATTGCTCGGCGGCAGCGCCGCGCCATCGAAGGCCCGCCGAACGGCCTTTTCGACAATCGGAACCTCACCGCCCATCCTGGTGCCGTCCAGGGTGCCGATCAGACGCTCCAACGA
>DATLVQ010000094.1:0-2466 GCA_035577325.1 Bryobacteraceae bacterium
GCAGATAAGGACCAAAGATCTATTTTAGGTAACGTATTTAGGACCGACTTCGTATGAGCGCCGGTTTATCACTCGATTACAAAGCATGTCAAGTGAAATCGTCAAGCGTCCGCGAAAATCTCTGCAAAAATTCTGCAATAGCGCGGCTTGCCGGAGAACTTGCGGCATTAATCGCATTGATATCTTGTATGGCAGCAAAACGGCAGCTTAGTTTGTAATACCGCACTTGGTTAGCCCGAGCCGTGGATTGGGACTCTGTGGAAAAATTGGAGACATTCGCCTCGAAGTTGATACCATTCCGGGAGTAGCATGCTCAACCGGACTGGATGGCTCCGCTGCATTCTTCAATCAGCGCTGGCTCGAATCTATCGGGCTTTGTAATGAGCAAGCGCTGGATAGGGGTTGGAAGATTGCGACACATTCTGATGGCCTCTCTCATGCTGGAAACATTCCACGAAGCTCTGGGTGTGGACATCGCTTCTATTGGTCGCTCCCATCGTGTCATGCGCGATGACCGCTTTGACGCAAAGCCCTCAAACTCCCTGGCCTCATGTTTGGCTAGAGATTTCGAGGAACGAATTATCGGGCCACTCTGATCGATCACAAAACAGGAGACAAAGACATGACGCAACCTCAGAAGGCACCCATAAGCACGAATGAAGTCCGTAGTACGGATCCGACCATCAAAGCGGGCGTCGCGAGAGTCGATATGAAGTTCGAAATTGTCATCCTCCCCGTTTCGGATGTCGACCGCGCGAAGGAGTTTTACCAGAGGCTTGGGTGGCGGCTCGACGCCGACTTCGCCTCCGGTGACGACTGGCGCGGGATCCAGTTCACGCCGCCTGGCTCCGGATGCTCGATTATCTTCGGCAAGAATGTCACCGCTGCGGCACCCGGTTCCGCACAGGGCCTGTACCTGATCGTCTCCGATATCGAGGCCGCGCGAAACGAGTTGCTCAGCCGTGGCGTTGAAATCAGCGAGGTGTTCCACGATGCCGCTGGAGTGTACTCCGGCAAGGACGAGCCCTACCTGTTTGGACGGGTCCGGGTCAACGGTCCCGATCCCAAGCACAGCAGCTACCGCTCGTTCGCATCGTTCAAAGATCCTGACGGTAACGGCTGGCTGCTGCAGGAGATCACGAGCCGTCTTCCCGGGCGCATCGACTCTGCCGCGACTTCGTTCGGCTCCGTAAGTGACCTGGCGAGCGCGCTCCGGCGTGCGGAGGCCGCACACGGGCAGCACGAAAAGCGCACCGGGCATCGCGACGACAACTGGCCCGACTGGTACGCCGCATACATGGTGGCGGAGCAGGCTGGAACGGAACTGCCGACGTGAGAGGCAACGACGTCACCGCCACCGGCTCGGCGAGCGAGCATTGTGCCGGCGGACTCGCCGAAAGCTACTGCGGTTGCGCTTTGCCCGTCGTTTGCTGCGAAACATCGCTGCGGGTTTATTCCATTATTTCGATGAAGAAGTCGCTGCTGCAGCGTGTATTCCCGCCGGGATGGCTACGGTCGTCGCGGGCGTCAGCACACTCTTCACGGAATCAGAGATCTTGTCAGCGTTGGCGAGCAGTTGGCTGACTTGCCACACTTCCGTGTCGTTTAAAGTGTTCTTGAAGCTGGGCATTCCGGTGAGACGTATTCCGTTTGCAATCGTCCAATGAGTTTCTTCCGGCGGATCGTCGGTGACTCCCTTACCTTTGAACAGCAACGGCGAATGAGGATACATCCCGTCCGAAATTGCGGGCGCGGGCTGACCGGGCAGTCCGTGACAGCTCGCACATTGTTCCTTGTAAATCTTTGCACCGGCCATAAAATTCGGCTCGTCCGGGGCCAAGGGCGATGGCGGCAGCCCTAGCCTACGCATGTGCGCATTCTTGGACTTGCCTGCGATCTTCTTCTCGTAGGGCAACGGGGTATCGGCTGTCGCCACTGGAGCCATCCCTGAGACGAAGTAATAATAGGTTCCTCCAATCACGAGGAGAACTCCCATAAGGACTCCTATCACAAAGACTTTCAGCACGATGTGCCTCCAAAGAGGGAATTGGAAGCAGCCTTGGCATGGCCTCAACTGCTTCCTTGGGTCTGTCTTGATGTGTATCTAACTTATATACTCTCAACCTGAAAATATCGTGAAAGCCGTAGCTTGTACACCGGTGCCGGGATATTTTGACGGCGCGTCAACTCAGCGATGACGGCAGATGCCTACTCGAGAGGTTCCACGATTGCGATTTTTGCTCCGTGAACTTCACCGAGAACCATACTCGGCGGATTCGTGAAGTTATTCGCTTCCGCTCGCTGCACGCTGGCGTTGACCGTTGGAAGAAGGTATCGCACCTTTTCTCCGGTCCTCGGATCCAGTCGAGTGACAAAATCAGTCGGGGTTCCTCCAGTCCAGACGTGACCTGATTTGTCGACCACGATGCCGTAGGGATCGACAGGTTTGTCATCCCATTCCTTGAA
>DATLVQ010000095.1:0-2399 GCA_035577325.1 Bryobacteraceae bacterium
CCATCAAAGCCCGAATGTTGGGGAGTCCGTCGTGGCCGAACAGAATCTCCGGCGCCGCGCAGTCCAAACCGATGACAAGTGTCTTCACTTCCCTAGTTTATTATGCGGGTCCGGGCATGTCACCGTTAACGTTGTAAACCACCGCAACATTAACTAGTACTTTCATGGGCGATGGCGCGGAAGGTCTTTCCGGTATTCTCCCCGGAGCAGTGGGTCCATTATGCTAGAGAATACGCGCCATGGGGAATTCGGCCGCTGGACCGACACGAGTGGTGATTACGGGGGTAGGACTAGTGACGCCGCTCGGGCTGTCGACGGATGAGAATCTGCAACGATGTCGCGCGGGGGAGTCGGCCATCGTTCCCATGCGCGCCCTTGAAGTGGAAGGGCATGCTTGCCAGTCGGGCGCCCACGTCCCTGAGTTCGACCTGTCCAACGTTCTCAGATTTCCGAAAAACTACCGGTTCATGGGCCGCAGTGTGAGCTGCGCCATGCAAGCGGCGCGGGAATCCATCTGCCGCTCGGGTCTCCAATGGGATAAGCTCGATTCCCTGCGGATTGCGCTCTATACCGGCTCGGGACAAACCGGCCTCGAATCCCACGATTATTTCCGCGCGCTGGAAGCGGCCTGGGTGGGAGACCGCGAAATGGACCTCCAATACCTGGGTGGACTTCCGTCGCATTTGATCGACCGTTACATAGTCCTCCGCACCCTGGCCAACGGCGGGCTGGGATTGCTCTCCACCGAGTTCGGAATTCAGGGACCGAACTCGAATATCGTCCAGAGCGAGACGGCGTCGGCCATGGCGCTGTCTTGCGCATTCCACGACTTATTGGAGAATCGCTGCGACGTGGCGTTAGCTGGCGGACACGACTCCCTGTTGAGTGTTTCCAATTTCCTGGCCTATGAGAAAGCCGGGCTGCTATCGGCGTCCGAACCCGGCGAAGCATACCGGCCATTCGATCGGCAGCGCGACGGCTTGGTGCTCGGCGAAGGCGCGGGTTTCTTTGTGTTGGAACGACGGGAGGATGCCGACGCACGCGGCGCGGAGATAGTGGGGGAGTTATGCGGCGTGGGGTGCGCCACCGATCTCGATAGCGGCGACCGTGCGCCTGGCGTCGAGGCGCTGCAGACGGCGGTGGCGGAGGCAGTTGGTGAGGACCGGATTGATTTCGTCGTGGCGCGGGGTATCGGCACCAAAGACGAGGACAGGCGGGAGGCACGCATAATTTCTTCGGCCGTCGGCGACCGCGTTCCCGTGACGGCGTTGAAGAGCCGGACCGGTTATCTTGGCGCGGCGACGGCCGCGGTCGAATTGGGCATGGGTCTGCTTTGCGCACGCCAGGGTTGCATGCCAGCGATTCTTCGGCACACGGCCGCCGATCCGGATTGCATGCTGGACCTTGTGGTGCGGGAGCCGCGCCGGCTTGAGAGCAGGCAACCGCTCGGCCTGTTTCTTTCCGCTTCTTGGACCGGCCAGATAGCGGCGGTTGCAGCGCGGGCAATCGAGGCCTGATCGGTGGAAACCAAGGACCAGATCCGCACCCTGAATCATTTGTTCTTCGAACACGTGGCGCGCTCGAACCTTGACCGATTACTCACGTGGGACGGCCCCGCCGGGTCGGTCGTCTATTCGAGCCAGCGTTTCGTGAAGGTGGTCCTGGCTCTGCGCCTCTTTCTGCGGCCGTGCGGTTTGCGCAAGGAAGGCGAGAGGATCGCGATACTTTCCGAAAACCGGCCGGAATGGCACGTGGCGGACTTCGCCATTCTGCTTGCTGCTCACATCGTGGTTCCGGTATACCCGACGCTCTCCGGCGTACAGATCGAGTATTTGCTCAGACATAGCGGCTGCCGCGCCGCGGTGATTTCCGGGAAGCGTGAATGGGAGCTTCTCGCGCCTATGCTCTCCCGGTTGCCGGAGCTGGCCTGGATCATTCATATGGACGATTCCGTGCCGGCAAATCCCGGCGCGGCGGTCATTCATACTTCCCTGACACGCATCGAAGCACAGGCGAACGGCCCCGATGCTGTGACGCTCGAGCAGATTCGCGCGGAATGCCTCGCGGTTCCGCCCGGCGCCATCGCCACCATCGTTTACACTTCAGGAACCACCGCGACGCCCAAAGGCGTCATGCTGTCGCATGCCAACATTGCGTTCGATCTGAATGCGTGTGTCGACCGTCTGGCGTTTCGCACCGCGCGCCAGTCTCTGAGCGTGCTGCCGCTGGCGCATGTGTTCGAGCGCCTGCTGTGTTACGGATACTTCCGGATGGGGGTGCCGATAGCGTACGGCGACCCGCACCGGCTCAAGGATCTGCTGCGCCGCCATCGCCCGGAAGTCATGGGATGCGTGCCGCGCATTCTCGAAAAGATTCGCGACGCTATTGAGCAGCAGGTG
>DATLVQ010000096.1:0-2424 GCA_035577325.1 Bryobacteraceae bacterium
CCACCCAGCGCTCGCACTATTTCTTCGGGCAGGACACTTGGCGCCTCACTCCTTCGTTCACGTTGACCTATGGGCTTGCCTACGGTTGGCAAACGACACCGCACGAGGCGGCTAGTCAGCAAACTCTGATCGCCGATCACGACGCGGGCGACAAGATTCTCAATGCCTTCGACTACATCGATGCCAAGCGCGCTGCCGCCGAAAACGGTGAATTCTACAGTCCGACTCTTTCCTATATTCCCCTCAGAGATAGCGGTCGCGCCGACGTCTTCAATCCGGACTACGGCAACGTCGCTCCGCGCGTCTCTGCCGCTTGGAATCCCGCCTTTCACAACGGTTTTCTCAGTCATCTGTTCGGTGACCGCAAGACTGTTCTGCGCGGCGGCTACGGCATCGCCTACGACCGCGTCAACACGGTCCAGAGCGTAATTATTCCTATGCTGGGCGTCGGCTTCGCGCAGACCATCAATTTGCAGCAGCCCTCCTGCTCGGCGTCCGCAACACCAGGTGCCAATTGCAACATCGCCGCGGGCGCAGCCGGTTCCGTTTTCCGCGTCGGGGTTGACGGGCAGATTCCCACTCCTCCGGAGCCCTCCGCTTTGACCTCACCCATCGTGCCGGATCAGGGCTATTCTGAAACATTGAGTTTCCAGAACGATCCCGATTTCAAAGTCGGCCGCAGTCACATGGTGGACTTCACCATCCAGCGCAGCCTCCCCTCCGGCCTGCTCCTGGAAGTCGGCTACGTCGGCAGGTTTGCCCGTCATTTGCCCGCCAGCGTCAACTTCAATTCCGTTCCGTACATGTTCAAGGACAAAGTTTCCGGCCAGACTTTCGCTCAAGCTTTCGACGCTGTCGCCACCGAGATCCGCGCCGGCACCGATGCGTCGTTGGTCGCCGCGCAGCCCTGGTTCGAAAATCTGCTCCCGGGCTTCGGCGGTCAGTGCGCGCCGGCGCTCTCGGCAACCGCTTGCTTTGCCTCTCAAAACTCCTCCGCCTTCGCCAACCTCAACCTCTCCAGCTTGTTTCTCAATATGGATGTCTATCGCGCTTTCCAGTTGGGACTGCCTTCTTTCGACAACACACAAGTCGTTGACCTGTTCACCCGCACCAGCCGTGACAATTCCAATTACAACGCCTTGGTCGTCGATCTGCGCAACAACGCTTGGCACGGTTTGCTGTTCGATCTCAACTACACCTTCTCCAAATCACTCGACACCGTTGGCGCAGTTCAAAACGATGCGCGCTACTACTCCTCCAGCTTCAACCCGCATCTCGACTACGGGCCGTCCTTCTTCAATCGGCCGCACATTTTCAACGCCATCTTCAATTACGAGCTGCCCTTCAAAAGCCATCACGGGTTCGTGAACAAGCTCATTGGTGGCTGGTACACTTCCGGTATCTTCCGCGCCAGCAGCGGCGTGCCCGAGCTCGTCACCGTTAGCGGCCAGCCCTTCGGTGGCGGCCTGATCTTCGGCACTCCTTCCGGTGAAATCGCCACTGTTCCAGTAAGCTCTCTGGGCGGTGGCTCGGTACACTCCGGTATCTGCAGCTCTGGCGCAGGCTCCTCCGGCAATGCGCCGGATTGCTCAAGCCCAGGCACTGGAACCGGGCTGAACTATTTCGGTGATCCCGCCACAGCCATTTCGAAGTTTCGGCCGGCTTTGCTTGCCACCGATACCAATGATGGCCGCAATAATCCTCTACAAGGCCTTGGTTTCTGGAACCTCGACCTCGGCTTTGGAAAATCCACGACAATCGTCGAAGCAGTAAAAGCCGAGTTCTCATTCAACTGCTTCAACGTCTTCAACCACACCAATTTTCTCGACCCGTCCTTCGACGTCACCAACCCCAGCGCCTTCGGCGTGATCAACACCCAGCTCATTCCGGCGGACCGCCTCTCTGGTTCCCGCTGGATCCAGTTTGCATTGCGCCTCTCGTTCTAGGAGGGAGCGGCGCGCCTTTTCCGCCACCACAAGCCGGAAAGGACGTGCTTCGCTCGTCTGCTAATTCAGTCCGCTCTCAGACGCCTGCTAGCGCCACGAAGTGGGTACTTGTGGGGAAGACCGGAGCGAGCAGAAAGACGCGGTGTATCACCGTGAAGTGTCCGACTGTCCGCAAGGAGAGACGACCGATGTTAAGCCGCTTATCCGACCCGGGAAAACTGATCCTCGCCGCGGTCCTGTTGTTCGCGGACGGCGCAGAGCTTCTGGCCCAGGAAAAACCGCCGGCAGATTGGGACACGACGAAGCCGAGAGGCGTCACTCGGGAGATCGATTTTGAAACGAGTGAGGGCACCTGGATGTCGCTCGACCTGTCCCCGGACGGCAAGTGGATCGTGTTCGACCTCCTCGGCCACATCTTCCGGGTTTCAGCGGCAGGCGGCAAGGCGGAATGCCTGACCCAGGATTCGGGCATCGCCAT
>DATLVQ010000097.1:0-5322 GCA_035577325.1 Bryobacteraceae bacterium
GCGGTGCGCACGTACTCAGTTTCAAAGCGCTAGGCGATCCGATTATCCATTCGGCTCCGTTCACTTTGAAATGACCGGGTTGAGATCGTCCGCTGTCCCGAGGAGATAGCCGGAATGCCCTAAGGTGCGATTTCTTATCGCGTAGAAACGGATAGTGACGGTCTCGCCGCTAATCACCCGGGACGCTCCAGGCAATGGCTAGGGTAGCAATACTGATAATCGATGCCGGGACGCCATTATGCCTTCAATCACAGGTCGTTCCGGCAACAAGAAGCGCCCGGGCCAAATTTGGGTATATTTGAGTCTTTCAAACTCGTGTAGTTCTGTTCAGGCGCCAGCTCGTAACGGGCGCCACAAAGCCATCAAATAAAAGTCCGCTGTAAGCCAGACGTGGACACGCTCCCGTCGCGTGGCGCGCAACTCTGCCCGCTTCGCCTCACCCGCATGACGGAGGGCGCGCCGCCCCCTGGGGCCGTAAGATGTGCCCGGCATGCAGCCGGGGCAAGCGGCAAGAACTGCACTCTTCGTTTGGCCACTATACCGACAGACCGTGTGCGCGTCGGACTGAACTATCGCAGGTCGGAAGAGGACACAATCGTGAGATTGTATGGGTTATGCGTGGGCGAAGAAGTTTGAAAAATGCGTAAACCGTTGAAACGAGTGGTGCGCCCGGGGTGACTCGAACACCCGACCTTCTGGTTCGTAGCCAGACGCTCTATCCAACTGAGCTACGGGCGCAAATTCGGGGGACTCCTTCCAATCTATCGGGTCGGCCGGGATTCTGCAACCATCGTTAATTCGGAGCCGCCTCGAGAAGGCAAACGTGACACCATGCGACATATTGTCACGCATGCGCATATTATCCATCAGGGTTATCTACTCGTGTGAGCCCCTGCTATCGAAGGGCTTAGGCGCGGACGTCCCCCAATCCATTCTGGCCGCGAACGTGCCTTTCTCCGATCTGGTATGAAACTTCTACAACCGCTATTGAGCTGGTCAAAGGGGCCGCAACCGGGCGAGAGCGTGCCACCTGCGATTGCCCACTCGGGAGCCAAGGTAGATTCTCGCTTCCACGGCCGTTTCAAGATCAAAAACCGTGTGACCTTATCCGGGGAGGATGAGGCGGGGAAGACGTGGACGATCCACGGACGCGGCGTGGACATGAGCCGGCTCGGTGCGCGGATTGAAACTAGCGATCCCATCGCGCCAGGTACGTTCGTATTTATCCAAGTTCGGGAATTGAGTTTAATGGGCGGTGCAGTTGTACGGTATTGTGTGCGTCGTGGCTTGAACTATAAGATCGGCCTGGAATTCCGAAACCCGCTCACCAAAAGTTTTTGATGGGAGCGGGGTGTGTTGCCGCACCGTTGTCCCATTTTGTCTCGGTTGGTCGTGTGCCCGCGGTAGACGACTATCCGATCGGATAGTCCATCACACAGCAAGATAGATCGACAAAGATTGTCGCTGGAGAAATGATTGACTCTAAGCCGTTTTATTTTCTTCTTTTGCACCTGAAATGAGCAGTATGAAACACCTGAGCAGGTGCCAATCGGAGGCATCCCGAATGGTGCCGAAATTGCTTGAAGAATAGTGTCAAAAGTAATACGCGGATGAAATTCCAACGTGAACTGAACTGAAATTAAGCGCTCTCCGGCAACGGATCGGCAGACGCGGTGTTAGATGAGAAGGGGCAACAGGGAGGTTGGCCATGTTGAATTCAGTGCTGAACGCATTATTCGGATGTAGCCATGATCGCACGACGTTTCCGCTCACTCCGGGACGCAAGCCGGCGGGAAACGGCGCTCACAGACATGGAATGTACGTGGTCTGCCTGGATTGCGGGCAGGAATTCCGCTACAACTGGGCGGAGATGCGCGTGGCCGAACCGGTCTCCACACGGACATGCACCACGGGCGCTGAATCTTTCTCGACGGCCAATCACTAGAACGCCTCGCTGGAATCCAAAAAAAACAAACGATTGGCACGGATGAGTGAGCGAAGTGTGCCCGTCGAAGGGCTGGAAACTCAAAGCTGGCCGCTGATTAACCGTTCTTGTTAGATCCAAAAAAAGGCCGGAGTCCGTTCGACGGATCTCCGGCCATCTGCTGGGGAGAAAAGTTATCCTTTTTTGCTCGGGTTCTCAACACGCAGGTTGTTAGTGACCTGGCCGAGACTCAGGCCGGCTTGACCCGCGCGAATGCCTGCGACATTCTTTTCCATGTCAGTGCTGACTACGCCTTCGAGCGTTACGTGACCGTTATCCACAATGATGTGGATGGGCGGTACGGCCTGAATGGCGTAACGTGAGAGAACGGGATCGCGGTAGATCGCACGCGCGATTTGCAGCCGGAGGCGATCGTCGAAAAACGAAGTCGGCAGAACTTCCAGCCGGTTGGTCACGCTGCGCACGCCCGGCACCCTCTGAGCGAGCCTGCCCAGATCGGCCTTCTTAAAAGGTTGGCTCACCTGGCCCGTGAGCTCGACATCGCCCTCGCGCACACGTACGGCGACGTTGTCCCAAATCGTATAGCGCGGATACATGCGCACCTCGTGCGTGATTTTGTCTCCGATCTGCGTGTCGGTGTAGACCCCATTGGGATTGGTGTTGGCGGCCATGACTGTGCCGGCGGTGATAATCAGCGACGCCAGCGTGAACTTGAACATCCTGGTTTTCATTGAGTTCCTCCTCCTTCTACTTACAGTTACGAAATGTTAACCAGGCCGGTTGCGGGGACGAGTGGGAGATTTGTAAAGAGTTGGTAAAGATAATAGTTTTGGCCTAAAATGGCGTCCGCCCGGTAGTTAGCGGCCGAATGGCGATGGCCCTTTCCAGATGCGCCACCAGGACGAATCACCGTAGTTCAACACGTCCCACCAAAGATCCAACATATGACGATCACTGTGCAGCACGCCCGCGCGCGTGACTCCGGCTGGTGGCGGCGCAAGTTCCGCCATGCGATCGTAGATACTCTCCTGCGCCGCACCAGTGGTTCTCGGCAATAAGTGCCAGAGCGTCAGCGCATCCCGCGGCCGCGCCAACGCCAGCAGTGCGTGGAGCGCGGCGGGGTCACGCTCAAAATCGAGCCTGGCGAGCGCCGCGCGAAAAGAGTCGGAGGCATCGACAAAATATGGAGTGCCGGGCCGCTTGCCTGCGCGCGTAATGCACGCCGCGCCCGCCGGCACCCACGATTCTTGACCGTCCTGCTCGAAACCCACCCAGCCCATAGTCACATGCAGGGTTGTGGTGCCCGAGTCTTCGACTGTCAGGGTGTAGGCGCAGCCGAAGTCCACCGCTACGGCGGCCGGCGTCTCCACTGAGAACAGTCGCGGCGGCGCCCAAATCATGGCGTGCAGCGTGCCGCGATCGAGCGCCAGCCGGTGATCGGACTGGTGGGCGCGTATCAGGCGCAGGCGGGAATTCGGCTCGAGTTCGACCTCTCCGATTTCGCCGACGTCCAGTCGGGCGCGCGAGCTGCCATCTGTGACCAACGTTTCGCCCACCGCGAGCCGGCCGGTAGTGCGGACCGGGCTCGAACCTGCAAGCGGCACGCCGTCTACACGCGATACCTTCCAGCCAATACTCACCGGGCGCGACACCAGCCAGGAGGCGCTCAACACCAGTGCCAGCCCCGCGGCCATCGCTCCGCGCCACCGGGCATCCCACGCAGCGCGAACGGGAATTGTACGGAGCTTCGGGTGCTGGCGCCACTCAGGCGGCGGCTGTGGGGCGCGCAGCCGGCTGAGCAGCTCTTCGAGCCGCTCAATTTCCGGATCGGGCTCACCGGAGCGGTCCCACAAATACTCATCACGCATGCCGGCCTCCCAGTTTTTCACGAAGCTGCTTCATCCCGCGATGCAAATTCACGCGCACCGAGGCCGCTGTCAGGCCCGTGCGCTCGGCGATCTCCGGACCGGTCATTCCCTCCACCAGACGCAACACCAGCGTCTCGCGGTAGGCATCGGGAAGTCTATGGATCAAGGCCAGGATCGCGTTTGCTTCGGCTTCGTTGCGATCGGCCGCCACGACGTTCTCGGGCAGATCGGCCGTTTCGGTCTTATGCCGGTGAAAATCATTTGCCCGGTTGCGGGCGATCATAGCCAGCCACGGTCCGAACGCCGCCGTATCTCGCAAAGTATGCAGCTTGCGGTAGGCCGCTAGAAAAACGTCCTGCACCAGGTCATCCACCTCATCCGGGGGCACGCGCGCCATCAGGATGCCGTGAACCATACGCGCATAGAAGGCGTATAGGCGGCCGAACGCCTCCCCATCCCCGGCACGGGCCGCTTCCACCATGGACGTGTCGGGTGAAGCTTGCGTCATGGCCGTTGCGGTCATATAACCGGGCGATCTAATCAAGTATCCGATGGCCGCATTCGAGTTCGGGGGCCTCAGTGGGCAAGACGCAGGCCGAGGAAAAGTGTTAACACGTTGCTGGCCCGGCCTTTACGCCAGCCGCCAGCGTACGATCGATTGGCCCGCGATGCGCGTGACTCTTCCCTGCCGCTCCAGGTATTCCAGATGTGCGAGCACCTCAAACACGGCGAAGCGGTAGTGGAACGGCATCAGGGTTCGTTCCCAAAGCTCACTCACCACCTCAGCTGCGCTCTTGGACGTGCCATCGAGCAACGCCCGTATCCTGGCGCATCGGTCGGCATGGTGGGCGATCGTTTTGCGAATCCATTCGCGGTGACCGGAGAAAGGAACCCCGTGCGACGGCAGGATCAGTTCGACTTCCAGGCGCTCCAACTCACGTAGCGATTCCAGAAATTCTCCCAGAGGATCGCGGTCCGGAAGCCAGCCGATATTAGGCGAAATCTGCTCGAGTATCTGATCGCCGGCGAACAGCACACGGCGCTCGCGCCCGTACAGGCACACGTGGCCGGGAGAATGGCCTGGGGTCCAAAGCACTTCCAGCTCTCCAATCGAAGCGGCAATTTTTTCGCCGCCCTGGAGGACATGATCAGGTTTCAGACTGTGAAAGTGTTTGTGAATCTCGTTGGATGACCCGCGAATCTTCGCGATGATGTCATTCGTTACACCCGCTTCGCGCATCACGCCGTCCGCCCAAGCGAGGTAGCGCTCGGTCTGTGTAAGCTCGCGCAGGTATTCGGCGTCGTAGGAGTGCATGGACAACCGCGCCCCACTCAATTCGAGAAGGCGTGGCGCGAGTCCCATGTGGTCGGGATGAACGTGGGTCAGAAGGATTTCGTCGATATCGCGCCACCCGGCGCCCACTCCTTCCACCGCGCGCGACAAGGCCTGAAAGCAAGCCTCGGTCCCCATGCCGCAGTCGATAAGCAGATAGCCATCGGTCAGCCGCT
>DATLVQ010000098.1:0-2728 GCA_035577325.1 Bryobacteraceae bacterium
CAGGCAGGATGCGTGCCGATCATTCTCGGGCGCATCCAGACCGCGCCGCGCCTGATCTGGCGAGGCAACCTTGTCGCCGGGTCCGGGTCTTCCGGAAAGAAATTCAAAGGCGGGAAAAAGGGCGGCAACGCCCCAACGACTTATACCGCCGACGTCGACATGCTCCTCGGCACCATGGGATTCGGCCGCGTGCGCGAGAATCAGCTCACCACACAGCCACTGCAATCCATTTTCAACGTTTGGAGCGACAAAGATAAATACCCCGTTACGATTGGATCGTGGAGCGGAGTCGTTTCGGGCGGCGCTGTCACGATCACCGTACCCGGCGGCGGAGTGCTCATTGAAATATTCGGGGTCACGGTCGCGGAAGCATACAGCCAAGTCGTCAACGATTTCGGCGGGCCAGGCTCTTCGACGCTCACGGGCACCTGGCAGCGACCGCTGTGGAACACCGCTTTTTATTATTACGACCCTAGTTCGCAGGTTCCTCTCGCTGGCAGCACGCGCGCGCCCTATACCTATACGCAAGCCGCATCGGTGGCGGCTTCGACCACACTGCCGATCAATGCCGGCCTGAACGGAAAAACTGTCACGGTCTACTTCGCTTATGTGAGCGCGGCGGGAAAATTGCCGCTCACTAAAGCAAAGCAGGTTTTCGAGTCGCTGCTCGGCAGCACCGGCACGGTCGCGCAGCCCATTGTTTACGTCGACGTCGGCGGTATCGCGGCCGTCAAAGCGGATCTCGGTGCGACCGGAGCGCAGCCAAATAACAAATACGAAACGCTCGGATGGGGCGGAATAGGGCCGGACGGCGACGTGAACCCAGCCGATATTCTTGCGCTGCTGGTGATGTCTCCACATGGGATGAACGCCTCATCGCTCCTGCAGCAGACGCAAGCCACGGCTGCGCTGCTCGGAGATTTGACGGCGATGCGCGCCTATTGCGATGCGAATGCCATCTGGCTTTCCGTCTATCTCGACCAGCAACGCAGCGGCTCCGACGTGCTGGGCGATTTATTCGACATCGCGAACTGCGCCCCGGTATGGAGTGAGGGGCTCCTGAAGTCGATTCCGTACTCGGAGATTTCGCAGGTCGGCAACGGAGCGGCGTACATCGCACCGACGGCCTCTGGCCCGGTCGCGACGATCACGCCAGTCGACTTCATCTGCGAAAAGGGCAAGGCGCCGATCGTCATCACGCGCACCAAGCAGGCGGACTCGAAGAATATCCTGCCCATCGAGTTTACTGACCGCTCGAATGATTACGCGACTAACTCCATCGATGTGATGGAAGGCCAGTCCGTTTCGGAATTCGGATCACGGCGCGACAGCACAAAGACCTATGGCTGGATTCAATCCGCGCCGGTCGCCAGCGTCGTCGGAAGTCCACTCGTGAAGCGGAGCGCGATTCAGGAAAACATAGCCCTCGCGTTCAAGCTGATGCCTCGCTTTCCCCACCTCGAGCCCATGGATCTCATCTCGCTCACCGAGCCCATCTCCGGGCTCAACGTCTATCCAGTGCGGCTGAAGAAAGCGGACGTTCAGGAGGATAGTTCTCTAGTTTGTGAGGCTGAGCCCTACTTCTATGGCGCGAACGCGCCATATGGCGCTGCCAGCGCCCAGGCTGCCACTCCTGGGACGGTTTACACCAACATTGACCCCGGCTCGGTAGGAACGCCCTATTTCTTCGAGCCTGTCCCCCGTGCGGCCGGGGGCGATGCCGAGTTGTGGATTGCGGTGCCTTCGACGAACGCGAACTATGGCGGTTGCGAAGTCTTCGTGTCATTCGACAGCGGCTCGAGCTATCAATCACTCGGCAGGTTCAACGGCAAGAGCACGATGGGCGCGGTCATGACTTCGACCTGGCCCGCAGGCAGCGACCCGGATACGACGCACGATTTGGCGGTCGATCTAACGAGTTCTCTCGGCAAGCTGGATTCTTGGCCGGCGGCTTCAGCCGATGCTTTCGTACCCCTGGCGCTTGTCGATGGCGGTTCCGGAGCGATTCCTTACGAGCTCATCGCGTTCACGACTGCCACACTCACCGCTACGAACAAATATTCACTGAAGGCGACGGGCGCCGGGAACGAGATCCGCCGCTCAGTCTATTCTGCGCCTACGGTGGGTGCCGGCGTCGCGCATGTGGTCGGCAAGGTCTTCGTATATCTAAACGATCCGGTTTTCAAAGTGCCTCTCGACCCGAAATGGATTGGGAAAACGCTGCATTTCAAATTCTTGGCCTATAACATTTTTGGTTCGAACGAGCAGACGCTCGCTGACGCGACAGACTACCCCTTTGCCGTCACAGGCGTCGCGGCGGCGCTCGGCGGCAGCGGAAGCTATACGATCTCGCCCGCGAACCCTCTTTCGCAGGCCGCGTCGACCTATTCCGTCGTCATGGCGCAATCGACCGCGACCTTCACGCCGAGCGGGGTGCAGACGAACTATAACGCGCGCACGTTCAGCGTCTCGGATCCGGGCGCGGGCAATTCGCAGCAATATTGGGTGACTGTCTATGATCCCGGACAGATCGGCGATACCGGCGCCGGCACGACCCTCAGCGCCTTCTGCGATGCGAACCAAACGAAATGGAACACTGCCGGCTATATCCGCATCGGAACGATCGTCGTCACGCATCCAGGCAGCACCTCCGGCGGCGGAGGAGGATCCTCGTCCGGGGTGCTCTCAACGCTAGTCGTCACCGATTCCGGCGACCACCTGAATTTCA
>DATLVQ010000099.1:0-3774 GCA_035577325.1 Bryobacteraceae bacterium
ATAGGTATAGGGCGCGCGCGTGCTGCCAGCGAGAGGAACCTGCGAACTAGGGTCGTAATAATAAAAAGCGGTGTTCCACAGCGGTCGTTGCCAGGTGCCGGTGAGCGTCGAAGAGCCCGGCCCGCCGAAATCGTTGACGACTTGGCTGTATGCCTCCGCGACCGTGACCCCGAATATTTCAATGAGTACGCCGCCGCCGGGGACGGTGATCGTGACAGCGCCGCCCGAAACGACTCCGCTCCACGATCCAATCGTGACGGGGTATTTATCTTTGTCGCTCCAAACGTTGAAAATGGATTGCAGCGGCTGCGTGGTGAGCTGATTCTCGCGCACGCGGCCGAAGCCCATCGTGCCGAGGAGCATGTCGACGTCGGCGACGTAAGTGGTGACGTTGCCGCCCTTTTTGCCGCCTTTGAATTTCTTTCCGGAAGACCCGGACCCGGCGACAAGGTTGCCTCGCCAGATCAGGCGCGGCGCGGTCTGGATGCGCCCAAGAATGATCGGCACGCATCCCGCCTGCTGCGAAGTGCGCAAGCGGACGCCGCCAGCTTGTGGCGAGCGCATCCCTGTGGGTGATTTGAACATTTACGTTTTGGGAAAGGGATCGAAGAATGCTTTTTCCCAGCCCATCCAGAGCGGGTCCAGGTCTGCGCTTGAAATCGCCACGCCGCGCGCGGGGCAAGCATGAATCAGCAGCGGCCAGGCCAGAACGATGCCGCCGGCCGAGAAGACGCGGACGCCATCGCCACATTTCACGAGGGCGATATCACCAGGCTGTGCTGAACCGACCGTCGGGAGCTCAGCAGCATGGCGCACGAGCCGATATTTGTAGTGCTCCTCGACCGTGTTCATGTGCCAATCTTTTCCGAAGAAACCGTATTCCTCGGCTTTGAAGATTCCGCAAGCCTCATATACCGCAGCGATGAACTGCGCGCAGTCGACTCCCGCGCCTTTCACTCGCGCGCCGAAGTGGAACGGCGTGCCGAGCCAGGTACGCGCTTCCTCGATGACACGGTCCCGGTCAGTCATCAGAAGGCATCCACTGGATCGGGCACACTGGGAAACCCGTCATAAGTTCCGGAAGATTCCGTGCTCACCGTGCGGCGCAAAGCGTATGCGTCGAAACCGAACCCGAATGCAAAGCCGGAGTCGTATATCGTCTGGTCGTAGGGAAACGACTTCGCGAGCTGAAAAGTGATGTCGCCCCCAACGCCCCCAGCCGTGACGCTGTGCGCGATCGGCCGGCGCATCCCCGTCAGCGGCCCGAACTGCCAAACCACGAAACCGCCGTCGAAATATCCGGTGGGAGGACTAAAGAACGGCGAACCTGCGTTAATTGCCACCAACCGGCTTGCGGATTGCGTTGCATGACTTCGGTCGGCCATCAAACCCGACCATCGCACCGCGTCCTGATTTACTGCACTCCCGAGACTGACGGCCGCATAAGCCATAGGATCCTTGGAGGCAAATCGCGAATTCGGCCCGATGAGCTGCGATGGAACTTGCTGGTCCTGCTGATCAATGATGGAGCCGACCTGAAAGGTGACTTCGCCACCTTCGACCTTCGCTTGATCCACGCAACCCATGTTCAGGAGCGTCACCCCGTAGGTATTCGCGTCATAGACTGGCGGATTCCCAAGCGGCGGCATCACCACTTTATAAACGGAAACGAAAGCGCCATCGAAGAACCCGTGCCGCACGGCCTCGAGCGCCGCGATATCGGGAGCAACCGCGAACCATGTGGAACCCGCGCCGGGCGAGACGATATCGCTCGCCGCCGGGGACCAGGTGATCTCAAAGCCCTGGAAATCCACGCCGATGCCGAAGCTCATCGCGCCGTGTTTGATCGCAGCGACGCGAAACGTTCCGAGTGGGGTGTACTTGATCGCGGCGGGACAATCGGTCAGGAGAAACGTCTGCTGATAGGGTGAGGGGTTGATCGATCCGCCGCCGACCCATAGGGCCACGTTATCCAGCCACTTCGCCAGCTTGATGACCACGAGCGTCTTGATTTCAGGCGTCAGAGTGCTCTTCAGAAGCGCCTTGACCGCCGCGCTCGAATCAGCGCCGCTGCCATCTGTGAACTTGCGCATTAGAGAGTTCGCGTGGTGACCAGTGAAATTTCCTGCAGCTCATACAGCTCAAACATGAATGCATCGAAATCAGCGGCATCCTTCTCGAAACGCACGCGGTAGTACCAGGAGAAGTCCGCGGTGACCGGTGCGCTCGGCGTCGAGCCGAACTGAATCACCACGCCAGGGTAGGACGCTCCGCCATAGGTGCGCGTGGGCGAAGCATCCCAATAGGACCATTTCCCCGAGGCCGGCGCCGAGTTGTGACTATCGAAAGTAATTGGCGTGCCGTTGCCCTTCACGGCGCTGATCGCATTCACTTCATAGATGGTTTCGAGATTCCCGGCCACAGCGCGGACGAGTGGAGCGTAATTGTTCGCATCCACGGTGAGCACCTGGCCAGTGATGCTGGCGTCGGCGGAATTCTTCGTCAGCGAGGAAAGATCGAGCAGGAAGGAATCGAATGCGCCACGCCGAGCACGGAAGAACGCGCGTAGGGTGCTCAGCTCATCGACACTGGGCTGATTTCGCAGGAACTCATACTGCAGCTTGAAGTGGAAGGTGGGATCCGGGCCTTTGGAAATCGTAGTCTCGTAACCAGGCGCGGCCGAGGGATAGACTATGGTGTCGAAGAGCTCGCCGAGCGTGGTGCCCCACATCAGCCCGGGAAGATTGGGAAAAACGGCATTGCTCACAGGCTCAATCCGACGCTGCGGGCGATTTTGCGTCGCGTCATTTTGGCGATGACGCTGGGATCTTGAGCCGGGCTGTGCGTGCCGTGGTAGGTCGGAGAATAGTTGATATCTCCAAAGCTGACATTGCTTCCCGATCCGCCGCCGAAAGCTGCAGGGGCCGCGGCTCCGGATCCGCCGCCAAGTAGGCGCTGGAACCCGAGCGAGAGCGATGCCGGCAGGACCATTTCGTTTTTATGGATGAACGCGAGCTGCTCTTCCCCGCTCACCATCCCATCCTTTGCAGACGCGAGGCTGCCGAATGCCATAACTGCGGTGAATGTCGCCGCAGCCGCGACAGCGCCGAGAACCGGCCCGATCACCGGAATGCCGGCCATCGCCTCATAAGCCTTTGCGGCAGCCGCAGCGGCGGAGTGGGCGATTTGTTTCAGTGACGAAATGAGGCTGATGGATTGACTCTGCGTCGCGGCAGCGGTATCGCTGGCCACAATCCCCTCGTTCGTCGTGGTGTGAATGACTAGCTTTGCGACCTCGTGTTGCAGCCAGGAGACCGCCATCTTCGCTAGGCTCTGCACGAAGGAAGTCACGAGACTGTTCCACATATCCTGCATTCCCTTGGCGAACGATTTCGTTCCGGTCAGCATCCCGTTGATCGCCGTTTGGAAGCCCTGCGAAATGTGCTGGAAGAACTGGTCGAACCGCTGCATCGATTCCTTGACGCTTTGGGTGTCGAGCTGCGCGAGTTTATTGTTGTGCTCGCGCGTGAGGTTTTCGATCTGATTCTGAAGCTGCCGGATCTGCACCGGCGAGAGCGTGGGGTCCTGCTCCATCAGGACTAGTTTCTTTTGGAGCGCGCCCTTCGTGATTTCGTACTCCTCGTCCTCGAGCGCCCTCAGAGCGGCGATGCGCTGCTGAGCGCTGATACGGTGCAGATCATAATCCGCTTGGACGTTTTGCCGCTCAATGCCCGTCTTCGACAGGCCCACGATCTTTGCCTGCTCGATGTCGAG
>DATLVQ010000100.1:0-8777 GCA_035577325.1 Bryobacteraceae bacterium
AGCGGCCACAAGCGTGTTGATCTGCAGCGGCATTTCGAGTTCCTTCGCCCAATGCATGGCTTGCACGGTGCGATCAAACGTGCCGGGGACGCCGCGGATCGAGTCATGACGCGCAGCGGTAGAGCCATCCAAACTGAGGCCCAAGCCCTCTACCGAGTGCTCCTTGAGACTCACGAGGACCTCGCGCGTCAGTGCCGGCGTGGCGGCCGGGGTGATGGAAACGCCGATGCCAAACTGGCGTGCCTTGTCGATCAAATCATATAAATCGGCGCGAGCGAGAGGATCGCCTCCGGTCAGGATTAATTGAGGCAGCGGATCGCCGAACTCACGGATCTGTCGCATTAATTCGACGCCTTCGTCAAACTTCAATTCCAAGGGATGCGGTGTTGGCACAGCCTCGGCGCGGCAATGGCGGCACGCCAAGGCACACGCCTGCGTGGTTTCCCAATACACATTGATTGGCGTTCGCGAATAATCGCGCGGCGAATGTTGGGATGAACCTCCGGGATGAGATCCGGCCATACTTCAAGCGTACACCGGCTTCTGTCGGACTAGGCCCGTGCGGGCGATTGTTGGCTTTCCGACAGCCAGGCTCGCTCTCTCACACGGAGTTGAATGCCGGTTCATGCTGCCGCAAGAACCAGCGGTTCAGGACTACTTCGCGGGAGAACCACTCGGTGGCCATCAGACGCCGGCCGATCAAGCTCAGCAGGCCGCTGGGGACTCGTGCGCCAAGACGCGTCAGCCAATGGCTGTCAGCATTGCCGAAGCGCTCGAGTAGCAAGCCACGGTAGGCTTCCAGCCGTTCCCGGCGGTAACACCCTTGCGCGGCAAGTACCACCTTCGCTGCCATCAGGCCGGATTCAATCGCCGGCCGGATTCCCTCTCCGCTCTGCGCGTAGGCAACGCCAGCGGCGTCTCCGATCAGCAGAACGCTGTCGCCGGCAATCTGCCGCGAGTTCCGGCCGTACAGGGCATACGCATGACCTACCAGCGCCGGAGAGACATCCAGCGAAAGTCTGCCTGCCGCTCTCAAGTACTCCACAAACTCCGCGGCGTGGCGCGACAGGCCGTGCGGATCCAACCGGCCGAGCCCCACGTTCAGCACGTTTTGCTTGCGGAAACACCAGCCGTAGCCCTTTAAATCGGAGCAGAAATAAAGCTCCGGCATTTCCGCGCGGATGGCGCATCCCGCCAGTTGGCAGTCATCCATTACAAATTCGGCTTCCTGAGCCGTGATTACAGTTTCCCGATTAACCCTGGCACCCAGAAAGCGCGCCACCGGGCAGAAAGTGCCGCCCGCGCCAATCAGCATGCGGGTGCATATCTGCCCGTTGACGATCCAGTTGCCGTTCGCGCGATCCAACCGCTTTAGCGTCACTCCCTCATATAGCTTGACGCCGGATCGCTTCAGCAAATATTCGTCAAATTCATAACGGCGGATACCGTAGCTGATCGGCCTGCCGTATTGCGTTTCCACCACCTGCCCGCCGATGCAACTGATGCGGAATCCCGTTACCGGCTGCAGAATGCGCCCGCGCGCATATTCGGTCGGGCCGATGGCCAACTCGTCGAGCACCGCCGGAGTTATCCAGCCGCCGCAGACTTTGTCGCGCGGAAAACGCTGCTTGTCGAGGATCGCAACCTTGAGCCCGGAGTCACGCAATTTCCAGGCGCAGGAGGAACCTGCCGGTCCGCCGCCCACGATCAGGACATCACATTGGTCCATGTCTGCTCTTGTGCCTGACGCCGGTCAGCCTGATAGAGGTAAGCGCGCGTCCAGGGGATCCGCTTATATTGCGAGCCTGTGAACGTCACTTGGAAAAGCTGCATCGTCCCCACCCGAAACGCTACCAGCGATCCGGCCAGATAAATACGCCACGTGCGCACGAACCGATCGTCAAACATGTCCGTGAGCTGCTCTGACGAGCCCTCAAAACGCGCCAACCAGTGCTCAAGCGTCTTAGCGTAGTGCAGCCGCAGGTTCTCCACGTCGCAGACCGAATAATCCCAGGGCTCCAGGATCGTCATTGCTTCACGAAGGGCGGGAGGGTAAGCGCCGGGGAAAATCCGCTTCCGAATCCAGGTGCTCAGCGGCACCGGATAGTTGCGCCCGATGAAATGGAGAAGCCCGCGGCCGGACGAGCCAATGGATCGGTGGATTACTCGGCCAAGCTCCGCATATTGGCTCAGTCCAACATGTTCCAGCATCCCGATCGAGACAAACGCATCGAAGCGTCCCGATATATTCCGGTAGTCGTCTTCGATGAACTCGACGTGCTCGTTCAGTCCTTCCTGGCGAGCACGCTGCCGGGCGAAGACAATCTGCTCGTGCGATAGGTTGAACGCTTTGACGCGCACGCCATAGTAACGCGCCATGTGGAGCGCCAGCGCGCCCCATCCGCAGCCGGCCTCCACCACCGTTTCACCGGGCTGAAGCTGCAACTTGCGGCACACAAGGTCCATCTTGGCGAACTGGGCTTCTTCGAGGGTTGCGGAGGGCGTTGGGAAGTACGCGCAGGTATAGACCAATTCCGGGTCCAGCCAGTGCTGGTAAAAGTCCGTCCGCAGGTCGTAATGATGGTGAACGTTATCGCGGGAGCGCCGCGGAGTGTTGGCGCGAAGATGCTCCATGCAACGCGACCAGAATTTGCGACCCGTACCGCCGCCAATCGCCGGCCACGTCCGATATACCGCTTCGGCCATGTTGACCAGATCGCCCTGCACCTCAATCCCGCCGTCGGCGTAGCCATCACCCATGCCGATCTCGGGATCGAGTATTAGTTTGATTAGCGTTTTGGCGTTGTGAATGACGATGGTGCCAACGGGTGTGGTTCTCGGGGGGGAGACCTCAACTGAGTCTCGGAAGGTCAGGCGAATGGGCGCCGGCCCGGTGGCGTTGAGGATCTTCCACAGCATCCACCTTTCGAGCGAGGAGGAAAACGGAGCGAGCATAGCAACATCCTCTCTGGAGACGACATAGTCTACAACAAAGTTGCACCGAAATGTGCGGAATCGAACACGCAGAGGGTCCGTCCGGATTGACTCACCACGATGCGGAAGCGAGCCGACACGGAACGTCTTAAGAGCCAGCGATGTGGTGCGCATAGCCCGCGAGGCGGAGGACGAAGAACAATTACCGACCTCTTCGTCATCGGCTGGCCCGTCACGCACGTTTGCGTGCGCCGAACCCAAGTGTGTATTCCTTGATCCGCGAGGTCCTTGCCTGCTCCACAACATTTTCTGACAGGCCGCTCAGCTCGCGCAGAGGGTGTTATCTTGGACCGAAATGTCCAGATCTCTGTTACGGTTCCTCTTCTGCGCGGCGGCTGGGGCGTCGCCCATTGTTGCGGCCGACCTTCAATCCTCAAATGTCCTGACGCCGGAAGAAGAACGCGCCGGCTGGATGCTGCTTTTCGACGGCCGGACCATGAGCGGCTGGGACGATCCACGTCTGAAAACTCCGTCGGGCGATGCCTGGAGCATCGAAGACGGTTGTCTGAAGGCCCACGCCCACCCGCATATCACCGAGGACCTGTTCACCCAAGAAACGTTTCGCGATTTTGAGCTGGTGTTCGACTGGCGCATCTCGCTCGCCGGCAATAGCGGCGTCAAGTACCGCATACAGCGTCACCTGTTCATCACTCCGCTTGACCGTGCCGGGCAACGAGAAACGTTCGAACAAAGCGTAGAACGATCCTTCCAGAATCCGGTCCACGAGCGGCCGGCCAAGGGCCAGGACTACGTGATCGGCTTCGAATATCAGATCACGGACGACTCAAAGAACAGCGATGCGAAAGGCAATCGCAAGCACACCGCCGGTGCGCTTTATGACATGGTGGCGCCATCGGCCCAACCCGCCCGGCCCGTGGGTGAGTTCAACCACTCCCGTATCCTGGTTCGCGGCAATCATGTCGAACATTGGCTGAACGGCGTGAAGGTGGTGGATTCCGCGCTGGACTCGCCCGACGCGTTACAGGGGATCGAGAAGCGCTGGGGAGTTGCTCCGCACGTTCAGAAACTGCTAGCTACGCAACCGAAAAAGGATTGTCTGATTTCTTTGCAGAACCACGACAACGAGGCCTGGTTCCGGAATATCAAGATACGGCGGCTTGCCTCAAATTGATCGCGCTCGAACTAGACGCAGGCGCCATCTTCGAGTGAGCACTGACCGAGCACGGGAGCCAGGAGCGACGCCAGCAGGTCAGGCTTCTGCGCACCTGACATCACGAGCTGCCCGTTTACCAAAAAAGTCGGCACTCCGTTTACGCCTTGTGCGCGCGCCTGGCGCTCGTCGGCGAGTACTTCGCTCCGTCCGGAATCGCCAGCGAGAAATTCTTCGATGCGCACGGAATCAAGCCCACTCTTTGCACCGATCCGTCGCAGCACGTCGAGCTTTCCCACATCCTCGGCGTCGATGAAATACGCCCGGAACAGATTCTCGACCATTGCGTCCTCGATGCCTTCCCTGCCGGCCAGCCAGATGAGCCGGTGAGCATCGAGCGTGTTCGGCACGCGCTCGATGCGATCGAAGCGGAAGCCAATGCCCTCCTCGGCGCCGGCTCCCACCACGTGCGCCTCAAGCTGCTGCGCATACGCCAAGCTGCCGAATTTCCGTGCGCGATATGCCGCCCGCTGCATGCCTTCCCTGGGAGCATCCGGGTTGAGCTCGAACGCTTTCCAGTGCACGCGCACGTCTTTGCGCTTGAGCAGGGCCAGAGCTTTTTCGAGCCTCCTCTTCCCGATGAAGCACCACGGGCAGACGACATCGGATACAACTTCGATGATCGTGGCTTCGCCGGTCACGATGCCCATTCGAGGATGACCTTGCCGGTCGACGCCGTTCGCATCACGGCGAAAGCCTTTTCGAAGTCTTTGTTGGAAAAACGGTGCGTGATCACCGGGCGAATATCTACGCCCGATTCCAGCATTACCGCCATCTTGTACCAGGTCTCGTACATTTCGCGCCCGTAGATCCCTTTAATGGTGAGCATATTGAACACCACCACCGTCCAATCAATAGCCATGTCTTTAGCCGGAATGCCGAGCATGGCGATTTTGGCGCCGTGGCTCATGTTGGCGAGCATCTCGCGAAGCGCAGCGGGATTACCGGACATTTCGAGGCCCACATCGAAGCCCTCCTGCATGCCGAGCTCTTTCTGAACCCGCGCGAGCGGCGTCTGCGCCGAATTGACAGCGCGCGTGACGCCCATCTTGCGCGCGAGCTCTAGCCGATATGGGTTCACATCCGTAATCACGACATGGCGGGCGCCGGCATGCCGGACTACTTCCGCGCTCATGATGCCGATCGGCCCGGCCCCGGTAATCAAAACATCTTCGGCCAGCACGGGAAACGAGAGCGCCGTGTGAACGGCGTTGCCGAAAGGGTCGTAAATGGCGGCGACATCCAGATCGACGCTTTCCTTGTGCCGCCAGATATTCGTCATGGGAAGCGCGATATAGTCGGCGAACGCCCCCGGTCTGGTCACGCCAACCCCCATGGTGTGCGCGCACAGATGGCGGCGGCCCGCCAGACAGTTGCGGCACCGGCCGCAGGTTACGTGACCCTCGCCGGTAACAATGTCACCAGCGTGAAAATCGTTCACATTCGATCCGGTTTCAACGATCTCGCCGACAAACTCATGCCCGATCACCAGAGGCACGGGGATGGTCCGCTGCGCCCACTCGTCCCAATTGTAGATGTGCAGATCGGTGCCGCAAATGCCCACGCGGAGCACGCGGATTAGTACATCGTTGATACCGATTGTGGGCTTCGGCACTTCGTCGAGCCAAAGACCCGGCTCTCGTTTGCTTTTGACCAGTGCTTTCATTGGGAGCGGACGCGTTTCACCAGAGCCTTCGCCGGAACCACGCGAACACTCCTGTTGTGATGGTATCATTCGCGGGCAGATGGCCCGCCCATCAGTGGCCGTATTCAAAAATGCGATACCAATTCCTGGTCGATACTTATCAGACTGAAATCGTCAAAGTGCTCAGCGTCTGGAGCATGTTTGACGACACCGATCTGCGGCGCCGGCCGCATCCCACCGATCCCCGCGGACGCAACCTGCTCGAGCACATGGTGCACCAATGTTTCAGTGAAGATTTTTGGTTCAAGACCATGCTTGGCATCAACGTGACCGACGCACCCCTGCCTCCGAACGAGACCCGTCTCGGCTTTATGCAATGTTATGCCCGCGATAGCGCGCTACGCCTGGCGGCACTCTCTGCGAAAACAGAAGACTGGTGGGAGGGGGAAACGTCATTCTTCAGTGAGCCCAGGACACGTCTCTGGGTGATGACGCGCCGGCTGACGCACACGTCCCATCATCGCGGCCAGCAGACCGCTTTGCTTCGTATGATGAACCACAGCCTGCATAGTACCTATGGGCCGACGGCCGATACTGGCGGGCTGATGGCCAATCGCGCCCCTACCATCTATGCTTACCCGAGCCAGTCCACGCTGCTTGCCGAAGAGAAAGCCGCGCGCCACAAGACACAACTACCTGGCGCGGGTGAAAAACCGTGCACAGAACGGCCGGATGGCTCCGGACACTAGTAGGCCCGAATGGCCGCGACGCACTCAATATTGCGCCATGATGGTTGAGAGAAAGGAGCCAAGCATGGCCATCAGTCCCGACGCCGGGCGTCCCGCCGATCCTGCAAAGCTGGTCAACGTGCCACGCCTGGTAACGGCGTATTACACTGAGCGGCCCGATCCACAGGTCCCGGCGCAGCGCGTTTCTTTTGGCACTTCCGGCCATCGAGGCTCGGCTTTCGATTGCGCCTTCAATGAGTGGCACATCCTCGCGATCTCGGCGGCTATCTGCATTTACCGCAAGCAGCAAGGCATCGACGGACCGCTCTTCATTGGGATGGACACCCACGCGCTCGCCGAGCCAGCCTTTGCCAGCGCCCTCGAAGTCCTGGCGGCCAACGAGGTCGAGGTCATGATCGCCGCCGACAGCGACTATACCCCTACACCTGCCATCTCTCACGCCATTCTCAATTACAACCGAGGGAGAGTGAGTGGGCTGGCTGATGGCGTTGTGATCACGCCATCGCACAACCCCCCTGAAGACGGTGGTTTCAAGTACAATCCGCCGCACGGTGGCCCGGCCGAGAGTGCGATCACATCTTTCATCCAGGATAAAGCCAACGAATTCTTGCAAAACGGCTTGAGCGGCGTGCGGAGGGTGTTGTTCAGCCGGGCCAGGCGCGCGTCCACCACGCGTCGGCACGATTTCCTGACGGAATATGTTCAGGATCTCAAGAACGTGCTCGATCTGGATACGATCCGGAGCGCCGGACTCAAGCTCGGTGTCGATCCGCTGGGCGGTGCGGGTGTCCATTACTGGCATCCCATTGCCGAGCGCTATGGTCTGAATCTCACAGTAGTGAACGAGACCGTCGACCCGACTTTCCGGTTCATGGCGCTCGACTGGGATGGCCGCATCCGCATGGACCCTTCGTCTCCGTATGCAATGCACGGCCTTATCGCTCTCAAAGATAAGTTCGACGTGGCTTTCGCCTGCGATACGGACCATGACCGCCACGGCATAGTTACAAAAAGTGCCGGACTGCTGCGTCCCAACGATTATCTGGCGGTTTGCGTGCATTATTTATTCACGCACAGGCCCGCGTGGGGTGAAGACGTAGCAGTCGGGAAAACAGTGGTGAGCAGCAGCATCATCGACCGGATCGCGAGCAGGCTCCATCGCAAGCTCTACGAAGTGCCGGTCGGTTTTAAATGGTTTGTCGAAGGACTGCTCGGCGGCCGGCTGGGCTTTGCCGGCGAGGAGAGCGCGGGAGCATCTTTTCTATGCCATGACGGTAGTGTTTGGTCGACCGACAAAGACGGCTTAATCGCAGCGTTGCTCTCGGCCGAGATCACCGCCAAGACCGGCCGCGACCCAGGAGAGATCTATGCCGGGCTGGCGCGGGAGAATGGCTCGCCCGTTTACGAGCGCATCGACGCTCCGGCAACCGCGGATCAACGCGCCGTGCTCGCCAAAATGTCGGCGGCAGACATCACCGCCACCGAGCTCGCCGGAGAAAAAATCTTGAAAGTCCTGACGGCGGCGCAGGGCGATGGCAATCCTATTGGCGGCGTAAAAGTAATAGCGGAGAACGGATGGTTCGCGGCGCGTCCTTCCGGCACTGAGGACATCTACAAGATCTATGCCGAGAGTTTCCGCGACCTGGATCACCTCCGCCGCACCCAAACAGAGGCGCAGGCCATTGTCGGGCAAGTGATCAGCGGCGCCGCCGGCCGAGCGCAGGCCTGAACCGAAAGCCAATGAGCGTTCCCCGATACACAGATCATCCATCCGAGACACAAAGCGCGCACGCATTAACGCAACTTGCCCTGGATTTGCGCTGGGCTTGGAATCACGCCGCGGACGAGCTCTGGCGGCGGCTCGACCCCGATCTGTGGGAGCTTACCCACAACCCTTGGGTCATCCTGCAAACGATTTCGCAGAGCAAGCTGGAGACGGTTTCGGCCGATCCGGATATTCGCTCCAAGATCGATGAACTGCTCGAAGCTAGAGACAAATCCGACCAGACGCCTGCCTGGTTCCAGAAGGCGCATCCCAATTCGCCGCTGAAAACGGTGGTTTATTTCAGCATGGAATATATGCTGAGCGAAGCTCTGCCGATTTATTCCGGCGGGCTGGGCAATGTAGCCGGCGATCAGCTCAAATCAGCCAGCGACCTCGGCGTGCCCGTGATCGGCGTTGGGTTGCTGTATCAGCAGGGATACTTTAGGCAGGCGA
>DATLVQ010000101.1:0-7725 GCA_035577325.1 Bryobacteraceae bacterium
GATCTTGTTGATAATCAGCAAGTCACTGTTGCGAATGGCCGGGCCGCCCTTGCGCGGAATCTTGTCCCCTGCTGCCACGTCAATAACGTAGATGAACGCGTCCACCAACTCAGGCGAAAAGGTGGCGGAAAGATTGTCACCGCCACTTTCGACAAGAATGATTTCAAGGTCGGGAAACCGTTGCTCCAATTGCAGGACCGCTTGTGAATTGATCGTGGTGTCGTCGCGAATGGCGGTGTGCGGGCAACCGCCGGTTTCCACGCCGATGATCCGGTCCAGCGGCAGGGCTTCGTGCCGCATGAGGAACTGGGCGTCTTCTTTCGTGTAGATATCGTTGGTCACGACGCCAACGCTGACGCGCGGGGAAAGTTCACGGCTCAGGCAATCCACCAGCGCGGTCTTGCCGCTGCCTACGGGTCCAGCCACGCCTACGCGGAATGCTCGCATGGCCACTAGGTTAAAACAAGAAATATCGCTGGGCCAGCGGCAGCACGCTGGCGGGTTCACAGGTGAGCAGTTCGCCGTCGGCGCGAACTTCATAGGTTTCTGGATCGACCTCGAGCTTGGGCGTGGCAGAATTGTGAATCATGTCGCGCTTGCCGATGCGGCGGCAGTTCTCCACAGCTGCGGCGCGCTTTGCGAGACCGATCTTTTGCGGAACACCGGCTTCGAGCGCGACTTTCGAAAGAAAAGCCAGACCAGTGGAAGCGATGGCTCGCGCGAAGGAGCCAAACATGGGGCGATAGAACACCGGCTGCGGTGTTGGAATGGACGCGTTGGCATCGCCCATCACGCTCCAGGCGATGAAGCCGCCTTTGACGATCATCTCCGGCTTTACGCCGAAAAAGGCCGGCTTCCACAAAACGAGATCGGCCAGCTTGCCGGGCTCGATGGAACCGACGTGAGCGGCGACGCCGTGCGTGATTGCCGGATTGATGGTGTACTTGGCGACGTAGCGTTTTACACGCATATTGTCGTTGCGGCTCGAATCGCCCGGAAGCGGTCCGCGCTGAACTTTCATTTTGTGCGCGGTTTGCCAGGTGCGCGTGACCACTTCGCCGATGCGGCCCATGGCTTGCGAATCGCTCGACATCATGCTAAAGACGCCGAGATCGTGCAAGATATCCTCGGCGGCGATGGTTTCTGGGCGAATGCGGCTTTCAGCGAAGGCAACATCTTCAGGAACCTGCGGGTTCAGGTGGTGGCAGACCATTAGCATGTCGAAGTGCTCGTCGATGGTGTTCACGGTAAAGGGCCGAGTCGGATTGGTCGACGACGGCAGGACATTCGGCTGCGCGGCAATGCGAATGATGTCGGGCGCGTGGCCGCCGCCAGCGCCTTCGGTGTGATAGGTGTGGATGGTGCGGTCGCCGATGGCGCGGATGGTATCCTCGACAAAACCGGCCTCGTTGATGGTGTCGGTGTGAATCGCGACTTGCACGTCGTACTGGTCCGCGACCTTGAGGCAGGTATCGATCGCGGCGGGAGTGGTGCCCCAGTCTTCGTGGAGCTTGAGGCCGCATGCACCGGCTTCGATCTGCTCGGCCAATGGGAGTGGGGCGGAAGCGTTGCCCTTCCCGAGAAATCCGAAATTCATCGGCCAGGCTTCGGCGGCCTGGAGCATGCGATGGATGTTCCAAGCGCCCGGCGAACAAGTGGTGGCGTTTGTGCCGGTGGCCGGCCCGGTGCCGCCGCCGATCATGGTAGTGATGCCGTTCGATATGGCTTCGTAAATCTGCTGCGGCGAAATGAAGTGGATATGAGTGTCGAGCGCTCCGGCCGTTACGATCATGTTTTCCCCGGCGATGACTTCGGTCGCGGCGCCGATTACGAGTTCAGGATCAACGCCCGCCATGGTGTCGGGGTTGCCGGCTTTGCCGACCTTGACGATACGGCCGTCACGGATGCCGATATCGCCCTTCACGATACCCCAATGATCGATGATGAGCGCGTTGGTGATGACTAAGTCAAGCGCGCCGTGCGTACCCTCGCGACGTACGGTGCTGCTCTGGCCCATACCATCCCGAATGACTTTGCCGCCTCCGAAAGTAACCTCATCGCCATAAGTGGCATAGTCGCGTTCTATCTCGACGACTAAGCCGGTGTCGGCCAAACGGACACGGTCGCCCTTAGTTGGGCCGTAGAGATCGGCGTAGACGCGGCGCGGGATTTGCAGGCTCATTTGCGGTCCAGGGCTCCGTTAACACGGGCGTTGTGACCGTGCACGATGCGAGCGCCGGCGAGAGCCACGAGAGTGACTTGCTTCTCTTCACCCGGCTCGAAGCGGGAGGCCGTGCCGGCCGCGATATTCAAGCGCATGCCGTAGGCGGCGTCGCGATCGAAATGCAAGGCGCTGTTAACTTCGAAGAAATGGTAGTGGCTGCCGACCTGGATGGGGCGGTCGCCCGTATTCTTCACCAGCAGTTTGACGGGCGTGCGACCCGCGTTGGCCGTGATGTCGCCGGACTCGAGGAAGTATTCGCCAGGATTCATAGTTATCGTACCGGATCGTGCACTGTGACTAACTTAGTACCGTCGGGAAAAGTGGCTTCCACCTGGACTTCATGGAGCATCTCGGGGATGCCATCCATCAGATCGTCGCGCTTGAGAATTCTTGTTCCAAGCACCATGATGTCCGCGACGCTCTTGCCGTCGCGCGCGGCCTCCAGAATTTCGGCGGAGATTATCGCCACGGCTTCGGGATAGTTCAATCTCACACCGCGGGACTGCCGTTTTCGCGCCAGCTCCGCGGCGACAAATACCATGAGCTTTTCCTGCTCGCGAGGGGTGAGATGCAAACCTTCCTCCTGGAAATTCAATAAATCTTGCGAGGGATTACGGCAACCTCCCCATAGAGCGCCTGCTTGGCGATGCGCCAAAAAGTGACGAGGCCTTCGGCGATATCGCGGCCGTTGCGACTGAGTGCGCGGACGACGAGGCCGTGCGCCGGAAGTCTGCCGAGGCCCCATATTATCACAGGGGAAGAAAGCTGCCCGGCAGCCGCGGCCAGGTCTTTTTCGAGCGCGCGCAACTCGGTTTCAGATGCGCCGGCCCGGCAAACATAGAATGTCGAGAAATAGCGATATGGCCCCAGGCGCGCGGAGGATTGGAGAGGGCGCGCTATGGGATCGAGATCGTGGCGCTCGATGGCGATGGGAAAGCCAGCTACATGGAGATCGAAGCTCAACTGAAGGCGCTGGTAGGAAAAGAGTTCGCCGCGCGCTTCGCGTCCGGGAGCGACAGTATCCCACCAGAAAAGGCCCGCATCGTGCTCGAGATTCACGATGGTACGCTGCCGGTATCGCGAACCCGCAAATGGGATAAGAGGGTCGGGCAGATATTCGAGCAGCGCGCCTTCATGCGCGCGGACGTGCATCAAAAGCTCAGCGGGAGCGGCTTGAGCGCGGCTGCGATAAAGGCGAGTGGCGCCAGTCGACGTGATTTGCGCGCGCGCGCCGGGGCCAATATCAAATTCGACTGACAGGCGGTCGCCTGCGAGCACGCCGCCGGAAAGATTATGCATGTGTACCAGCGCTGCGCCACCCTGTAGATGGAATGCGCGCACGATTTTAAGCGGCTGCCGCTGTTCGAGCAGGTTTAACTGCGTGCGCGCGCCGCGCGCATCGTATTCGAATTGCAGGGAGAGCCGGCCACCGCTCTGTCGCATATCCGCTAACTGATGAACAACCGCGTCTCGAGCGCGACATGGCGCATGGAGGCGATCTCGACCAGCGGCGTAAAGGACGTAGCGACATCCTGAACGTCAAGGGTACTCGCCCGCGCGGTTGCGAGAATGGCGGGCTTGAGGTCCCACAGCAGCCGTGCGGCGCGCTGCTGGCCGAGCGGCATCAGCCGCTGGCATGCGGACACGAGCCCATTCAGCATCTGCTGTAAATAGACGGCCGCAGTGAGTTCTTCTTCGATACCCAGCATGCGACCCGCATAGCCAAAGGCCATGACGTAGTGCGCGTCGCCGACGGGGACTTCAACATTTGCGAGCGTACTGAAAAGCTGCAAGAACCGGCGGCCCAGCGTAAGGCTTGCTGCGCGGCATTCATGCGCGGGCTTGCGCGCACTGAGCTGCTGATTGAGGGCAACCCAATCGGTTCCCGTCTGCTGGCGCCCGGCGCGGCAGAAGGCTGCTTCCAGGATTCCTGTCTCATCGAGATAGTCGCGCAGAAAGCCGGGCAGTGTATCGACGGTCAGCAGTTCCTCGGCAACCAATGTTTCCAGACCGAAAGAGTGCGCGGCGGCGCCAACCGGCAGCGCGCTGTCCGCCAGTTGCATCAATTGCAGCAAGCGCGCGGGATCAGTAGGTTCGCTTTTGAGGTTGCAGGTCAAAGGAGTGAAATAGTGCGACCGCCTCGTCGCGTAGAAAATCGCCCACAACCTCTACCGGACTGCCACCGATCTCTTTCATGCGCTTAGCCGGGATGGTGAGCTCGTGAAAACCCGACTGCTGTGCATCCTGAATGTTGGCGCCGTAGATAATTTTGGACAGCCTCGCCCAGTGGCACGCCGCGAAGCACATCGGGCACGGCTCGCATGTCGAAAAAATCACACAGCGGGAAAGGTCAATTGCGTTTAGCGTGCGGCACGCCTCCCGAATGGCATGGATTTCGGCGTGAGCGGTAATGTCGGTGGTTTGCCAGACGACATTATGCGCGCAGCTCACGACCTCACCCGCGCGCGCGATGCAGGCGCCAAATGGCGTCTGGCCCTGCTGGATGCCTTCGCGGGCTTTCTCGATTGCCAGACGCATGAGGTCCGTGTCAGTCACGGGACAAATGTATCATGCTAGCGAATCCGAGCACCGGAGTGGCGCCGAGAGCGCTCTGCTCCGGATGCCCCGCTTGCTTGTTGAGGATCGGGTACTTCGGCCAATCTTTGTAATCGAAGTGCCACCACTCAAACTCGTAGACCGTAAAACCCTCGGCCTCCATGGCGCGGCGCAGCAGGCCGCGATGCCAGCGTGCGAGCGACGTGCCACCGGGATAATCCGGGTAGGAGCGCTCGGACATCTCGTCATACAGTCCGACCATCTCGGCGGGCTTGCCGGCTCTCAAGTCGTACAGAGTCAGATCAACGGCGCATCCGCGATTGTGGCGCGAGCCCTGGCTGGGGTCGGCGACGAAGATGCGCTTGTCGGGCGGCGTGCCATCCCAAAACATTTTCGTGACATACCAGGGGCGGTAGGCGTCGTGAATCAGCAGGCCGTAGCCCATCAGGCGCAGCTTCTGATGGGCGCGCACCAGTGCTTCCGCGGCGGGGCGCTGCATGAAGGCACGGGCCTCGGGATAAAAAACAGTGCGCATGAAATTATTGGTGGTGGCGTAGCGGATATCAAGCTTGATGGTGGGGTCGAGCGATGTGAGCTCCACTAGATCGGGTTTACGGAAATCGCCGGCCTCGTTGGGCGGCTTGGCGGCGAGGGCCCGGCGGCGCAGTACTTCGACAGGCTCGATCGGCTGGATGTGAGCGCTGGTCTGGCTCTCTCCCTCGATCTTTCGCCGCGCGAACACCACGCCGCTGCCCAGAACGGCGTCGGTGGCGCGGCCGTCGGCTCCGCGATGGAACGCCAGCGTTTCGCCGTCGTACAAACCCCAATTTGGAAAGCGGAAAACGTCGGGCGAAACTTCTTCAAGCGGATAGTAATCGTACCACTCGATAAGCGCGGTGAGCTTGTTGTCCTTTTCAATAATGTAGAGTGTGTCGTGGTCCCAGCCGTATTCGCCAATCAGGCCGCGCCGCCGATCGGGTGCGGGCGCGGGTTTGGGAACGGGGGCGCGCTTCAGGTGTTCGGCGCCGATCAGCACGCCGCCGGTTTCCAGCACAATCTTCATCCCGTATCCCAGCCTGCCGTCGAGCATGAGAGCGTCACCGGCCTGACGTACCTCGATCTGCTCGCCACCGCGCGCTGGCAAATAATAGAGCCTGCTGTTGCGCTCGGTCAGATCGATCGCCTTGGCGCCTTCACCGTAGCGGCCGTCCAGACGGTGCGCAAGCCCGGGATCGATCGGGCGCGTTTCGGGTATTTGCGGCAGCGGCTTGCCCGCGCGCGCCGCCAACATAAGACGCAGCGCTTCATGCGCGATCTGATTCACAACCGCATTGGAGCTGTCTTTTGTAGTGACCGCGACCACGCCCAGCTTGTCATCCGGCAGCGCGGCCAGCTCGGTGGCGAAGCCATAGATCGCGCCGCCATGACCCACGAGGCGGTGGCCGGCGAATTCCGACAGCCGAAAGCCGATCCCAAAGCCGGTCTTCTCGCCGGGCTTGGCGAATTGCGGCCGCCACATTTCGTCCAACGTTTCCGGCTTCAGCACCGGCCCATTGGGCCCACGGCCGCGCGCAAACAAGACACTCAAGAACTTTCCAAGGTCAACCACGCTGGTATACAAACAACCCGCAGGTCCGATGCCGAGCTGAAACGTGGGCGCTTCGAATGTACGGCCGTCGTACGTCCACATGTACGCCTTCGCCAGATTCGCTACCAGGCGCGGCTCCGGCTCGAACGCGCTGTCATGCAACCCCATGGTTTCGAGCACCGCGCGCTTCAAATATTTGGCGTACGGCTGCTCCTTGCGGCGCTCCAGGACATAGCCTACGACGGTGATCCCGGCGTTTGAATATTTCGTGTGCGTGCCGGGCGTGTACACGAGCGTGGTGGACTTCAAACTTTCCACTGTTGCCGCGACGCTCGGTTCGGTCGGATCGAAGTAATGGCCCACCGCAGGCTCGCGCACCAGGCCGGAGCGATGCGACATCAGCTCGCGCAATGTGATCGGTTTGCCGGACGGATTGTTCGGATGAAAATCGGTCAGATACTCGGTAATGGGGGCGTCGAGATTCAATTCACCGCGCTCCACGAGCTGAATCACGCCGATATCGGTAAAAAGCTTGGAGACTGACCCGACGCGATAGATCGTCCCGGCAGTAGCGGCGATTTTTTTATCGGGATCGGCCAATCCGAAACCCTGGGCCCAGACGATCTGCTGGTCATCAATCAGGGCAACGGAGATTGCGGGCAGTTGTTTCCCAGCCAGCTGGTGCTCGATGAAGGGCGCGAGCGCGCGCGCCACGGCGGCGTAATCCTGACGCGGCGCGACATCGCCCGAGGCAGCCCAGGCCACAAAACAAGCAGATGAAAACAGGAGAGCCGCGGACCGGTGCATCCGCCTATTCTAAGCCACTACTTCTTGAGGATCACGTCGACGCGCGCCGGCTGCACGTCGATGCGGTCAATGTGGTGGCGCAACTCGAACGGTTCGCCAACTTTGGCGTCGGGATAATAAGGCAACAAATAATTCTGGATCAGATAATCCAGCATCCGGCCCTCGACCACGATGCCTGAGACTTCGACGCGCTGCACGATGACGGTGGCGCGGCCGCCGCCCGATTGGAGCTGCGCGGTCACCGTGACCGGGTGTTCACCCTGCAGAAGCTGGCGCATCAGCCAGCCCGGCGGCTTGCCCTGAGCGCCGCGTAGCCGGACGAAATCGATGACCGCTGAGCCGGTGGCCGTGCCCGCGCCGAGCTCGATCCTGGCGTCGCGCACTCCCTCGGGCGCGACCTGAGGAACCTGCTCCGCGACGTAGGCGTTCAGTTCTCGCTGGCTGAGCGTGACTTTGGAACCAGGTCGGAGCCGGTCGTGCTCGATGAGATCAAACTTCTTCTGGATGGAGTCGTATTCGGCGCGCGAGCTGTATAGCAGCAGCGGGAGAA
>DATLVQ010000102.1:0-2757 GCA_035577325.1 Bryobacteraceae bacterium
CAACCGATGGGGTCAAGGTCAGGACCGACCCACCTCAAGGTCACAACCGATGGGGTCAAGGTCAGGACTGCCACCTGTAGATGACAACCGACTCATGCCGCGACGGCGCCAGTCCATTGCTCATCGCCTGTGGCGGTCAGAGTCTCGACAGTCCTCTTCGCGATCAAGCCAGTTGGCTCTCCGCCCACCTCAACAGGCTCCGAGCCTCCGAGCCTCTTCGGGGAGGCTCCACGCCCACCCCAACAGGCTCCCAGCCTCTACCAGCAGGCTCCACGCCCACTTCAACAGGCTGCAGGCCTCTAACGGTAGGCTGGGTGCCTGACCCAACAGGCCACATGCCTGCGTCGGCAGGCTCTGAGCCTGCGCCCGTAGGCGTCAGACTCGCCGGAGCCTCGACTACCATTGGGGTTGAGGAGCGCAGCCCATCGTGGATCAGGCAACGCACAACAAGATCGTGTCTTTCATCTGGGGAATCGCCGACGAGATCAGCGCGGACCCCCTGGCCATCGAGAAGGAGGCCGAGGAGTTGCTGGATGGGTTGCTGACGGGAATGGTCAGGCGATGAAGAAGAAGGTCCCAAAACGGTCTGACGCAGCTTCCACCAGGTCGCGCAAGCTCGTGCTCACTGCCCCCAGTCATGCGTCCCTGTTGGCCGATCTACGCACTCTCATCACATCCGCCCGTCAGCGCATTGCGACGGCAGCCAACTCCACCTATACGATGCTTTGCTGGCAAGTTGAGAGCCGTCTGCTCAGGGAAAATCTTCAGGCGGGTCGTGCACGTACGGAAAGCAGATTCTTGCGACAGCGTCGCAAGAATTGCCGGCGGAGTTCGGCGTTGGGTTCAGCTATACGGCCCTCACCCGGATGGCACGGTTTGCTGAATGGGTCACGGATGAACACATGTGTCGACGCTGTCGACACAATTGAGTTGGAGCCACTTCGTCGAGCTACTGCCGATCAAAGACCCCCTCGCGCGCGATTGTCGCACGAATTATCGAAGGCCTGACCGTCTCCGTCCAAATGATCATGCGACCGACCTCGAGCAAGAATCCGGCGCTGTAAGTACCATCCAATCAAATGCTTACGGGCAAGCGAAAACCTAAGGTCTGGCCCACGGCTTGTTGGCTCAACCGCAGCGCGGGCTACAACGATGCGTAGTGCGACTTCTGTCGAGCCACCTCAGCAAGCGGGTCGAGCAGAAATTTCAAGAGATCGCTAAGCACGATCACCTCGAATAGCGGTTCGTCGCCTCCGCCGATCCGGTACGCAGCGTGCGTCGCTCCGTAGATAGTTCTGGCATTGCCGTTCGATCCAACGAGATATGGGTATAGCGTGATCATCTCTTGATGCGTTGATCCTGCAGTCCAACATACGGCAAGGTCGATATGTTTTATGAATTTGATGTCTCTGTTAAAGTCTCGCACGAGGGCGTCGAGGTCAAGTTTGTACTCCAATACAAGCGGAGCGGACGCATGCGGAAGGTCAACGTGTTTAGCGATCCCGAGAGGCCGAAGCTTTTGGTCAAACAACGCCGACACCTCTGTGTGATATTGATCGCAAAGCCCGTCGTACTTCGCATTGTACTTAGCCGAGAAGAACCGGAGACCTCGGATTACGCCTGCGCCCACTAATTGATGGAACAGAGCCACAACATCCTGTTCCTCTTGCGGTTCCGACAAGATGGTTACTGCAGCAGGAAGGTTGCTCGTAAGTGCATGTGAGTCGCGCCACTGTTCCTGCTCCTTCTTCCACTCATACAGCTGCTTGTCTTGTGCTCCCAGCTTCGCTCCCGTATCCGGCCTAACTTGGTTCCGGTACTGCAGCAAAGCCTTTGTGACTTGAGTCGCAAGGAACTCAGCAAGCTCGTGGTATTCCGGCTGAAACGTCTTTCTTCCTAGGTCTGGATTCCCGTTCTTGAAGTGGACTACCACATGAGTATTCTGCTGGTAGCCGATGGCTTTCTTCAGCGGGATGGTTATCAGCTCCCCTTGCGGCATGTGATCACATGCCATCTGGAGGCCACCACGCAAGAGCCGATAGTCTGCTCGAAGCTTCAGCACGTCGTCGTTGTAGTCATCCCACACGGTCGTCGAGTGCACGAAGGCGCCATATACTTTCACGTCATGTCGCTCGATGAGCGTCCGCTGATCTTCAGTTAGATCCGAAAACTGATCGTCCGCTAAGAGCGCATCGTGATCCCAGATATCCCACAGGCATTCGAGATTCTTGTATTGATCCGCAAGTTTCCGTTGAACGGTTGTCGGATCGCCTTTTGCGGCTGCGAGCGCCTTCGTAAGTTCAGACAGAGAAACCACTTTGATGCTTGGGATATCGTGTGGATAGATGTACTCCGGCTGGTTAGATGACTCCGTTGTGGTTCCTGACGGCGCAATTACCCGGACAGTCACCGAGTACTGAAAGGGTGGGGCATCGAGGTGGATGCCGCCGAGCGGCGTCTTCACTCGTAGGACATCAAGCCACTGAAGAGCGGTGGTAGCACCTTGCCAGTCGAGTTTCTGTGGTCGCTCACCCGGCGCGTTTCCCAACACGATTCGAATGGAAGTTCCCGTCTCTTCGGAAGCTAGCGACGGGACATCAAAAGGTGCGTCCTCGAAGCGTGGTCGAGAAATTGATCCAGTTTGGTCCTCCGCCCAGAGTCGTCCCCCGCGGAGCGTTGCGGCAAGTTCGACGCCGTTCTGTTTCGAACAGAGTTGAACGTATGAAAAGCCATAAGCCAGGAATGTCGCCCCTACTC
>DATLVQ010000103.1:0-2869 GCA_035577325.1 Bryobacteraceae bacterium
CAAGGCATTAGGCGATCGCCTGGTCTCCGTCGTGCTCTATGGTTCGGCTGTTACGGGCGATCACCACGAAAACTTTTCCGACCTGAACGTGCTCTGCGTGCTCCAGCAGGTGACGGCGCGCGAGCTCGCCGACGCCGAGCCGGTCTTCCGCTGGTGGCGCGAGAAGAAAAACCCGGCGCCCCTGCTGTTGAGTGAGCACGAGGTCCAGACGTCCACCGACTGCTTCGCCATCGAGTTTCACGACATCAAGAATCAGCACCGAATCCTGCAGGGCAAAGACGTCATCTCTAACCTGGTGGTGGACGGCGCGTTCTATCGTGCGCAGGTGGAGCACGATTTGCGCGCCAAGCTGCTGCGCCTGCGCCAGAAAGCGTCCGGCGCGTTATCCGATCCGGACGTGCTGCGCCGGCTGCTGGCGGATTCGCTTTCCACTTTCTGCGTGCTGTTCCGCCACGCGCTGCTTCTGCACGGGGTGGCGGCGCACAGCAAGAAGCGGGAGATCATTCAGCAGGCCAACGAAAATTTTGGCATCGATCCGCAGCCATTCAATCAGCTGCTGGATTTGCGCGAAGAGCGGATTAAGCCGCGCGCGTTGGAACCTGCTAGCCTGTTCGACTCGTATCTTAAGCAGATCTCCACGGTGATTGACGCCGTAGACCGCCTAGAGAAATAAAGGGAGTGAAAAACGCATGAGAGCTCTTCTGATTGTTCTGGTTGTTCTGCTGCTCGCCGGCCTCATGATCGGCGGCAAATACATAGGGGTTCGCAACCAACTGGTGACCCAGAAAGAGTCGGTGAACGCCGCATGGTCGCAGGTTGACGTCGCCTTGCAGCGCCGCGCCGACCTCATTCCCAATCTGGTTGAAACTGTCAAGGGCTACGCCAAGCATGAGGAAGGCATCATGACGGCCTTGGCCAATGCGCGCGCTGCTTTGGTTGGCGCAAAAACACCGCAGGAAAAAATCGCCGCCAATACGCAGCTCGATGGCGCCCTGGGCCGCCTGCTGGTGGTGGTCGAGAATTATCCCAATTTGAAAGCCAACGAGAATTTCCTGCGTCTGCAGGATGAGCTGGCGGGCACCGAGAACCGCATCGCCGTCGAGCGCCGCAAGTATAACGAGACCGTGCAAACCTACAACACGCAGATTCAGTTGTTCCCGAACAATATCGTGGCCTCCATGTCCGGTTTCGAACGCAACGATGCGTACTTCAAGACCGAGCCTGGCGCCAAAACTGCGCCGAAAGTGACATTCTAGTAGGGTGAGACAGGCGCTTTCGCCGTCCACTGTTTCGACAAAAACGGAGCCAGCCCGGCCGGATAGCCGCGGCAGTCAAATAAAACCATGAGCACGCCGATCGCAACCACCACCACGCCGACTTTTTCGAACTACATCAACGGAGCATGGGTCGAGAGCGGCCATGTCTTCGAAAAACGCAACCCGGCAAACACCGACGACCTGGTCGCGCTTTTCTCCAAAGGCACGCCGCAGGATATCGCGCGCGCCGCCGATGCCGCCGCGGCCGCATTTCCCGCTTGGGCTTCGCTGAACGCCCCAGCGCGCGGCGCCATTCTGTTCAAGACCGCCGAGTTGCTCGACCGCCGCTTCGAATCCATCGCCGCTGAAATGACGCGCGAGGAAGGCAAAACGCTGCCCGAAGCCAAGGGCGAGGTCCGCCGGTCCATCAACATCTTTCGCTATTTCGCCGGCGAAGGCGCGCGCCTGCCCGGTATGCTGGTACCCTCAGAGCGCGACCGCGTCCACATGTTCGCCATTCGCAAACCGATCGGCGTGGTGGGCTTGATCACGCCGTGGAATTTCCCCAGCGCCATTCCCGCCTGGAAACTCGCGCCCGCGTTGATCTGCGGCAACACGGTGGTGCTCAAGCCCGCGTCTGCCGCGCCGCTCAGTTCGTGGAGAATTGTGGAAGCGCTGCACGAAGCCGGCATCCCGCGCGGCGTGGTGAACTATGTAGCCGGTTCGGGCGGCGAGCTCGGTGCCGCGCTCATCGGAGCCAAGCCGCTAAAGGCCGTCTCGTTCACCGGTTCGTGCCAGACCGGCGACTGGCTGCATGGCGAAGCCTCCAAGCGCCGCCTGCGCATCCAGCTCGAGATGGGCGGCAAAAACCCCACCATCGTCCTCGCCGATGCCGACTTCAACGCCGCCGTTGAAAACGTCGTGAATGGCGCGTTCTTTTCCACCGGACAGAAATGCACCGCCACCAGCCGCGCCATCGTGGAAGATGCTATTTATGATAAATTTCTGGCCGCTCTGGTCGAGCGGACGAAGAAGTTAAAAGTTGGCGACGGCATGCAGCCCGGCATAGAAATCGGTCCGCTGGTGGATCAGGCGCAGATGGATACGGTATTGAAATATATCGACATCGGCAAAAAAGAAGCCGGCGCTCCCAAGGCTGGCGGCCACCGCATCTCGGGCAATGGCCTAGATAAAGGCTATTTCGTCGAGCCCACCATTTTCGCCGATGTCGAAGAGCGCATGACCATCTCGCAGGAAGAAATTTTCGGCCCGGTGCTGGCCGTGATGCGCGCCAAGAATTTCGACGACGCCATGCGCATCGCCAACAACATTCCGTTCGGCCTCTCGAGTTCGATTCAGACCACGAATCTCTCGCGCGTTTTCGATTACGTGTACCAGATGGAAGCCGGCCTGCTGACCGTTAACCTGCCCAGCGCCGGCGTCGAGTATCAATTGCCCTTCGGTGGCACCAAAGAATCCAGCTTCGGCTCCAAAGAACAAGGCCCCGCCGCGATGGAATTCTATAGCGATTACAAGACGGTTTATTTGAAATATTGAATGGCAGGCGTTAGGTGCCCAGGTGTTAGCAAACGCTGAAAGGCAGGTTCCAGGTG
>DATLVQ010000104.1:0-14796 GCA_035577325.1 Bryobacteraceae bacterium
GGGATCATAATCCCTTTGGTTTCACCATGTGGCTGGCCGGCGGTGGCATCAAAGGCGGCATGACGTACGGTGCCACCGACGAATTCGGCTTCAAGGCCGTCGAAAAACCGGTCCATGTCCACGACCTGCATGCAACCATCCTGCACTTGATGGGTATCGATCACACCAAGCTCACCTACCGCTTCAGCGGCCGCGATTTCCGGCTCACCGATGTCTCCGGCAACGTGATCACCGACATCATCGCCTGATCCCTCGATTGCGTTATGCTGGCCGGAATGCATCCGGCCGAAGCTGGCAAGACCTTTCAACGCGCCACGCTCGGACGCACCGGCCTGCGCGTGGGCCGGCTTGGAGTGGCTGCCAGTTACGGCGTTCCTGCGGCGGCCGTCGAGCGCGCCTTCGAGCAGGGCGTCAATTATTTCTACTGGGGCACTGTCCGTCGCGGTGGATTTGGGGACGCGATTCGCCACTTGACTCCGCAGCGGGACCGCTTTGTCCTGGTGATTCAGTCGTATACTCGTGTTGCGGGGCTGATGGCCTGGAGCCTGGAACGCGCTTTGCGCGATCTCAAACTTGATCATGCCGACGTCTTGCTGCTGGGTTTGTGGAACAAACCCATTCCCGCCCGGATTATGGATGCGGCGCGCCGTTTGAAGGAACGAAGCCAAGTCCGTTTCCTGGCTTGTTCCTCCCACAACCGGCGGTTGATTGCGAAGATGCTGGCGGACAAAGACTTAGACGTTATCCATTTTCGCTACAATGCCGCCCACACAGGCGCCGAAACCGATATCTTCCCCCACATTCCCGTTGTAGACCCACCCGGGATGGTGAGTTACACCGCCACCAGTTGGGGGCAGCTCATGAATCCCAGGAAAATGCCAAAAAACGAAACGAACCCAACCGCCGCCGACTGCTATCGATTCGTGCTCACACGCCCGGAAGTCGATGTCTGCATGACCGGCCCAGCCAACGCTCAGCAGATGGAGCAGGCGCTCGAAGCCCTGCGCCATGGGCCAATGTCGGAAGCTGAATTGGCTTGGATGCGGCGCGTCGGCTCAGGTGTCCATGGGAAATAGCCCATTCACGCGACTCTTTCTGGCGCCCGTCTACGAAGATTTTCGTTGACATTACGAAAGTCTTCGTAGTAATATCTGGCCGATGGCCAAAACCAATCAACCGCGTCCCACGGATGCGGAGCTGGAGATCCTGAACGTACTGTGGCAGCGGGGCGCCTCTACCGTCCGCGACGTTTTTGAGGCGCTCAGCAAGACCAAACCGATCGGCTACACCACCGTCCTGAAATTCATGCAGATCATGGCGGAGAAAGGGCTCGTACGCCGCGATGAAGAGCAGCGTGCGCATGTGTACACCGCAACGGTTCCGCAGGTCGAGACGCAGCGGCAGATGGTGAGCGACCTGCTCCGTCGTGCATTCGACAACTCCGCGTCGCAACTGGTGATGCAGGCGTTGGCCAACAAGAAAACTTCGCCCCAGGAGCTGGCCGAAATCCGGCGGCTGCTCGATGCCTATGAACGAGGTAACCAATGATCGCCGTGGAATCGCTGCTCCGTCAGCCGCTCGTGTTGGCCCTGGGCTGGGCTTTAGTGCACTTCTTGTGGCAGGGCGTGCTTATCGCCATGCTTCTCGGGGGTGTGAATCTATTGTTGCGGAGAGCCGGCGCCGGCGTGCGATATGCAGCCGCCTATGCGGCCATGCTGGCCATGCTGGGGGCGGGAATCGGCACGTTCCTCTGGCTGGTTCTTCGAGCCGGCGTTTCCGCCTCGACATCGCTCCGGGCTTTGGATTCCGTACTGCCCGCGATTTCGGCCGGTGGCGCGGTCGCCGCGCGCGCGATCTCGACCAAGTCCGCGTTCCGCGTGGAGCAATGGCTCGATAGTCACCTGGCTTGGCTGGTTTGCGTGTGGGCCGCGGGTGTGGTGATGCTCTCGCTGCGCACCGCCGCTGGCTGGATTTTCGCGCAGACCCTCAGGCGACACGGCACGCGGCCAGCCGGACCGGCGTGCCAGCAGGTTCTGGCCGGCATCGCGAACCGTCTGGGCGTGGCGCGGACGATCGCACTGTGCGAGTCGACATTGGCTCGGGTGCCCACGGTAATCGGCTGGCTGCGGCCCGTGATTCTGCTCCCGGTGAGCGCGCTCGCGGGTCTGACGCCGCAGATGATGGAGGCCATACTGGCTCACGAACTGGCGCACATTCGCCGCCACGATTACCTGCTGAACATGCTGCAGACGGCCATCGAAACGTTGCTGTTCTATCATCCGGCGGTCTGGTGGGTGGGGAAGAAGATTCGCCAGGAGCGGGAGAACTGCTGCGACGATCTGGCGGTTGCGGCTTGTGGCGACGCCCTGACATACGCGCGCGCTCTTACGGAGCTGGAGCAAATCCGCGGCGCGCGGCTTGATCTCGCCATGGCGGTCACAGGTGGATCACTCGTGGCGCGCATCCGCCGGCTTATTGGAGTGCGCCAGCCTGTCAACAGAACGCCATCTACCTGGCTCGCGGGCGTGGTTGCGCTGGTCATGTTGAGCGCGCTTTGGGCTGCCCGCCCGCTCACGCGGAACGATCATCCTCGCGCGGCTATGTCATATGCCCAGGCCGCTCTGATTGCGGTGGCTCACGCTGATTCAAGTGAAGCCGCGGAAGCGAAGGGCGCTGCCGGCCCGCAGGCGGCGGATGCCCAGCCCGCTCCGCAACCTTCACCCGGTCCGAACCCCTCGCCGCGCGCACAATCCAACGCCGCGCCCAAGGATTTCATTGGCGGCCTAGCTTCTGCGGGTTACCAAAACCTGTCCGTCGACCAGCTCATCACGTTCAAAATTCACGGCGTGACGCCGGAATTTGTGCGGGAAATGGAAGCGGTTGGCCTGCGCCATCCGACACCGGACGAGCTGGTGACGATGCGCATCCACGACGTCACCGCGGAGTTTGTGAACAAGCTGAAAGCGGCCGGATTCAGCGGACTCTCGATAGACCAGCTGGTCTCGTTCAAGATCCACGGCGTAGATCCGGCGCGGCTCGCGGAGATGCAGAAACTTTGGGGCAAGTTGTCGGCCGACCAGGTGCTTACCATGCAGATCCACGACGTGACGCCCGAATACGCCAGTCAGATGAAGGGCCTCGGCATGGGAGAGCCCACGTTCGATGACCTCGTTGCCATGAAAATTCACGATGTGACGCCCGAGTTCGCGCGCAACCTCAAAGCTATCGGTCTCAATCTCAACCTCGATCAGCTTGTGGCGTTCAAGATTCACGGCGTCGAGCCGGCAAGAATCGCGGAAATCCAGAAACTGGGCTTTGGAAAGCTCGATGCCGACGAAATCCTATCGCTGCAGATCCACGGCGTGACACCGGAATTTCTGCGCGGCTTTAAGGACCTCGGCTTCAACAAACTCACACTCGACGAAGCGCTCGCGGCATCGATTCACGGAGTCACGCCCGAATTTGTGAAGAGCGTTCGGAAGCACGGCTTCAACAATCTCAGCATGGAACAGATCATCAAGCTGAAACAGTTCGACATCTTGCCGGACAGCTCGAATTAGGAGAAGCGTCATGGAATACCGCGCCCGCATCACCGCCGGTGCTGCCGTTGCCGGCCTCGTCCTGCTCGCGTTTGCGCAGGAGTCCGCGCCCATCACCGGGCAGTGGATCATAGACGGCATGGGCGTGCCCGACCAACTGCAGCTCACGCTGCATCGCTCGATCGGCAAATCCGGCAGCTCGACGAATTCGTCCGCCTTTCCGATGAAAGGATTCCTGGGGCTCAGCCGCGCACAAATGGATTCGCCCCAAGGTGTGATGGTGCGGTTCCAAATGGTTCGGGACGCCGGCACGCTGGCCTGCGAAGGGTACTTTAAGCAGGGCAACGGCGCCGGGACCTTCACGTTCTCGCAAGATCCCGGTTTCATTTCCGAAATGCGCAAGCTGGGGTATACGGGGCTGAATCCCGAGATGTTGTTCTCGATGGCTGCTCATAATGTCAGCCTGGAGTATGTTCGCGGGCTGCGCGCGGCAAACGCCGCTCCCTCATCAGCCGACGAGCTTATCAGCATGCGGATTCACGGCGTCTCCATCGAATACATTCAGGAGTTAGGGACGCTGGGCTATCGCAATCTCAGATCCGACGAGCTGGTCACGATGCGGATTCACGGCGTGACGACGGATTTCATCCGCGAATTGAATCAGCTTGGCTACGGTTCGGTACCGGCCGATGAGCTGGTGACCATGCGGATTCATGGGGCGTCGACGGACTTCATCAAGGAGCTGAAATCGCTGGGATACTCGCATCCAACCATCGACCAGTTGGTCACCATGCGAATTCATGGCGTGAGCCCGGACTTCATCCACCGGCTGCAGGCGCGCGGCATGAAGAACCTGTCGATCGATCAAATGGTGAATCTCAGAATCCACGGGATTGTGGATTAAGCGACCGCGGGCAACACGCGACTCCCCGCGGCCGCGGCTCGGAAAAGCGGAAGTTTCTCGAATCAGGCTTCGGGGCGGAGACCGTCAGCGCCGAATCCCTCCAGCGGCAGGAGTGCGTCTGGCCTACTGCCGATCACGTCTTGAGCCAGAATGATGGCTTCGGCGAGGTCGCGCATGGGACGGCGCAACCGACGGCTTTCGCCGCGGAGCCGCAGATAAGCATCTTCCTCGGTCAGGTTGTATTTCGATTGCAGAATACCTTTTGCGCGCTCGATGAGCTTGCGGGCCTCGAGCTGGCGCTTGATTTCGAGCGATTCTTCCAGGAGCCGGGCGTTCTCGTTCATGACGCGCGACCGCGCAATGGCGCCGCCCATCTGCTCGCCCATGAAGGATAAAAGGGCCACCTGTTCAGGGGTGTGGGCGTGGGGCTTCTTGTGGTGGACATTGATGACGCCGATCACATGCCCGCCGCTGACCAGGGGCACCGACAGGAAGGCTTCGAATGTATCCTCGACCAGGCCGGGGAAATTTTTGAAGCGCTTGTCGGCGGATGCGTTGGCGGAGAGCGCAACGACCGACTTATGTGCAGCCACCCAGCCCGTGACGCCTTCGCCGGCATGCATGCGGATGCTGCCGATCTCGCGGGCATGCGGCAACTGCGAGGCGCGCAGCACGATCTCACCGGTGGGCTCGACCAGATAAACCAGGCACGCATCCGAGGTCGTCACCTGCGCGGCCAGGCGGATCAGCGCCTTGAGCATTTCGTCGAGCGATAGCCCGGAGCTGACGATCTTACTGATTTGGTGCAGGATATCGATCTGGATGTCTATGGGGCTTATGCTCGGGCTCATACTCTGAGGGTAGAGCGGAAATTCCTGTTACGTCCAATCAAAATAGCTTCTGCCGCCCATCTAAAACATCGATTTGGTTTTAGCGGGTTGATACTTTACTTTGAACTGTAAGGCGGGTCCGCAGCCATTCGTTAACGAGGTAGGAAATCAGGTGCGATCGGCGATTAAATCTCGCGGAGACAATGATTTGCGCGTGATTCCATGCGCGGTATGCGCGCGCGTCCGGTCGATGATGTGATGGAGTTCATGCGCCAGCACTCGTCCCATGGCGCGGCCGAACAGCAGGTCGCCCGCGCTTCCAGATTCGGCGTGCGCCGAACGGAGCGAACTGCGAATGCGGTCGCATTCCACATCGGCAAAGGGAATGATGTGGCCGTCGGAGACGTGAGTAGACGCCAGGGCAACGGGTTCGCCGGGCAGGGGAGGCGCGAGCGGCTTCATTTCGCAGCTTCCGTGGAACGTCACCACTACCAGGCTGGGAAAGGAGTCCGAGGAAGACAGCTCATCGATACGCCGCCAGCTTAGCTCGACTCCGGAATTGCGCATGAGGCTCTGGAGTTCGGTTTTCATTTCGCTGACAGATTGCTCAGAATGAGCGGCGTCGAATTGAAGGATAAGCGTCACCCTCGCTGTCGCAAACGCGGAGCAGGCTGACGCAACTACAGCGAGCAGTGCGCAGATAACGGGGCGCATAAATTGTCTCCAGACGAGGGAAACAATAACCGCCCCCATTATACTCTTCGGAGCCACGGCTGCAAATGCTCCGTGAGGATGGGTGTGCACAGGGGTCAGTATTTGCAACTTAAATAAGTACGGGTTTCAGCGTTATAGAAACCCGGCGCACCGCGGCGCCATAGACACTCCAAGCCGAGTTGCTGCCGCTCCGACCTGCGGCAGGACAGCCAGGGCGCAATAGGCGAGCACGTTCACTCGCTATCCCGTCAACCAGGAGAATGAACATGAGTACGCGCGTGAGCCGATATGGCCGACTTGTATTTTCACTTTACGTTTTTCTGACCGCGGTCTTTTCCGCATATTCGCAATCCACAACATCTTTGCGCGGCACGGTGAGCGACAGCCAGGGTGGCGTCATTCCCAGCGCGGTCGTGACTTTAACCGATCGGGACAAGGGAGCGTCGCGGCAGATCGTAACGGACGCAGTGGGCTCGTATGCTTTTCTGCAACTGCCGCCGGGGAACTACACGCTAAAAGTTGAAAATCCGGGATTTTCGACGGCGACGCGCGAAAGTATCAAGCTGCTGGTGAATACGCCGGCCACGCTAGATCTGCGTCTCGAGGTGGGAAATGCGTCGGAGACGGTGAACGTCACGGCGGAAACGGCGGCGACCAATACGGTGGACGCGTCGGTGGGAAACGCATTTTCGGAACGCCAGGTAAGGCAGTTGCCGCTCGAGACGCGCAACGTGGTTGAGTTGCTCAGCCTGCAGCCGGGAGTGACGCCGACCGGCGAAGTGATGGGAGCGCGACGCGACCAGAACAACATTACGCTCGACGGCGCGGACGTGAACAATAACCAGAATTCCGGCTTGATGGTGCAGAACAGCAACACGTTCACGGGCGGTTTTCAGGGATCAAACGCCAACGGCGCGGTGATTAATTCCGGATTCAATGCGGTGCTGCCGATTCCGCTGGATTCCGTGCAGGAGTTCCGCGTGACGGTAGCCGGCGAAGGGCCGAACCAGGGGCGGTCGTCAGGCGGCCAGGTGGCGCTGATTACAAAAAGCGGATCGAACGAGTTCCATGGCTCGCTTTATGAATTCCACCGCAACACCGATACGGCCGCCAACACGTGGTTCAACAACCGGTCGGGCGTGCCCCGCGAGCCGCTGGTGCGCAACCAGTTTGGCGCCTCCGCCGGCGGAAAAATTGTGCGTGACCGCGCCTTTTATTTTTTTAACTATGAGCAGCGGACTGACGCCAGCGGCGTGGCCACCGCCCGCGCCGTTCCTTCCGACACGATGCGACAGGGCATTCTGAGCTTCAGGCTGGCGGACGGCTCGACGCAATCGCTCACGCCGGCGGAGATCCAGCAGGTGGATCCAACGCATCAGGGCGTGAACGCGGCCATGCTCAAGGTTCTGAATTCGTATCCGGTTGGCAACGACCCGACGTTCGGCGAAGACGGCGGCCTCAATTTTAGCGGCTTTCGTTTCAACGCGCCCAGCCATCGAAACGACCGGGCGATCGTGGGCAAGGTCGATTACCACATCGATACTGCCGGCAAGCATACGGTGAGTATTCGCGGCACGCTGGCCGATAATACCGACGACCAGATTCTGGCGCAGTTTCCAGGACAACCGCCGGCCTCGACTCTGCGAGACAACAGCAAGGGCATTTCCGCGCAGTACACGGCGATCGTGCGGCCGAACCTGATCAACGTTTTCAATTTCGGGTACACGCGTTTCGGCCAGGCGTTTTCGGGCGTCACCGGGCCGGCTTTGTTCCAAACGGCGCTCGACCCGCTGCAGAACCCGTACGCGCGTCCCATGGGCCAGCGCCTGCCCACGCTGAATCCCACCGAAGACCTGACGTGGATCAAAGGCAAGCACACCATTACGACCGGCGTGAACCTGCGCTTTATTCACAACAACATTGCCTCGGATGCCAACTCGTTCGCGCGGTATGGTTACGGCGCGACGGAACTGATCGGTCTGGGCGCGGACATCGATAACTCGGTCATCGCATATATCCAGCAGCGCACCGGCAACGTGAATGCCCAGCTGGCCGACCCTACGTCGGTAGCCAACGGCATGGGCGCGATTCTGGGCATGGTCAACGACAATTTCCACACGGATTTCTTCAGCAAGACCGGCAGTCCGCTGCCGCAGGGAACGCTGCAACTGCGCACCTTCGTGGAGCGCGATTACGCGGCTTACGTTGGCGACACCTATCGCGTGAACCGGGCGCTCACGCTGAATTTCGGTGTGCGCTATGAAAACTTCCGGCCTCCGTTTGAGTCGCATGGGATTCAGGTGACTTCAACTTACCCGCTGACTTCATACTTTGCGCAGCGAGATTATTTGCAGTCGCAGGGCGTGCCGCAGAATGCCATGCCGAACGCGATTCTGCAGTGGGGCTTGAACGGCCCGGCGAACGGCAAGCCGACGTGGTGGAGTCCGTACAACAAAGCGTTTGCTCCGCGCCTGGGCATGGCTTATGCCCCCGCGGATCACAGCGGGCTGATTGGTAAAATATTCGGCAAGAGCGGTGTATTCCGCGCCGGCGCCGGCATGGCGTACGACCGGTTCGGTAGCGATCTGATCACGCAATACGACCAGTACGGCTCGATCGGCCTGGCCACGCAGTCGAATTTCCCGGACTCTTACAGTTTCTCCACCAGCCCGCGATTCACCGGCAGCGCACCCGGCGTGCCGCCGAACGCGCCGGAGACATTTCCCTTCACGCCGCCGAATATTGCTGCGATCTCGGGTGCGTTTGAGGGGATCGCGCCGAACCTGCGGCCGCCCTATTCTTATCTGCTTAATGCGAGCTTCGCGCGCGAGATTCCGGGCAAGATGACGATCGAGTTTGGATACACAGGACGGCTCGCCCACAGGCTTCTGATGGAAGGCGACGTCTACACGCCGCTCGAATATTTCAAGGACCCGAAGTCGGGGATCACCTGGGAACAGAACGCCAACACCGTGCGCAAGTTGTTTGATTCCGGCGTCACGCCGGCCATGGTGCAGAAGAACCCGGGCTTGGTCCCGAACCTCCCGTTTGTGGAGGATATGTGGCCCGGCCTGGCCAACGTCGATTTTCCGGGCAGCGCTTCGGCGAACTATTTCAACTGCGTTTACAACGATTACGGAGGGAGCTTCCTCGATTGCCTTCACGCAGTGGACCGTAATACGACGAGTTCCTATGTCAACGGCAAATGCTTGTCCAAGGCCGGTTGCTACACGTTTTTCCCGCTGCAAGGCAGTTCGATGCCTACCTGGATGAACGCCGGCACGGGAGCGTACCACAGTCTTACCGTTACGCTGCGGCGCTCATTCAGCCAGGGATTCTCGTTCGACTTCAACTATGCGTGGTCGCACGCGATTGATTTGGGGTCCGCGGCGGAATCGGGCGCCGGCCCGCAAGGCGCGGCGATTCAGAACATTTTCAACACCAAGGAATTCCGCGGCTCCTCCGACTTCGATATGCGGCACAACATCAGCGCCAATTTTCTATATGAGCTTCCGGTTGGCAAAAACAAGATGATGTTCAACAGCGTGCCTGGCTGGGTGGATCAAATCATCGGTGGCTGGCAGGTTTCGAGCGTCATCCGTTACCGTTCTGGACTGCCGAGCACGGTCGCCGGCGATCTGGCCTATAACGCCAATTACTGGCTCAATTCCCTGGCTGTACTGAATGCGCCTGTTCATACCGGAGTGAAAATCGATCAGAATGGCAATCCCAGCATATTCGGCAACACGTCAACCGCCAGTTCGTTCGAGGACGAACTTCCGGGTCACAGCGGCGCACGCGCGCCCGTGCGCCTGGCGCCATTTTTCAACACGGATCTGACGCTGGCGAAATCGTTCAAGCTGCCCTGGGAACGCCAGCGGCTGCAATTCCGCGCGGAAGCGTTCAACGCGTTCAATAACGTGAATTTCACGAACCCGAGCCTATCGCTGCTCGCGCCGCTGACGTTCGGCGAATTTCAAGGAGTGATGCCGGCGCGGGTGATGCAATTTGCGCTGCGGTACGAATTCTAGAGGGTTTGCGGGGACAGGGCAAGGTAGACGCGATAAGCACGGATCGACACCGATAGTAAGCCAAGTTCCTTGGATTTCCATCCGCGTTGATGGGCGTTCGTGCGGGCCCCGGTTTTGACTTGCTTTTCAGTAGCCGGCCTAAACCTCAGTCTTGAGCCATTCATGAGGAACAAAAAGCCGCAGGGTTCCCCGCCAAAACCAGGCGTCGGCACATGCGCTACAGCGCTATCTCCAGCAGCGTCACGGAGTGAGCAGGAAACTCGAAGGTGAACTGCGCGGCAAAATCGCCGTGGTCGCGGCCGGCGGTGCCAACCACGTTCGGCTGGTCGAACGAGTTTGCCGATTCGGGTGATGGCCCGTTGATGGTGAAAACTTTCCCTGTGCGCGCCGGCTTCGCGCCTAGGATCTCAAATTGCGCGGCGAGTGCATGATCTTTGTGTCGGTTCACCACGCCGATGGCCATGCGCCCTTCGGCTACCGTGGGGCAGATATCCAGATACGGCATGCGGCCCGTTCCCGGCGAATCGTAGCCAGGTCCATCGCTCCAGGCATGCACGACGCGATCGCCCGTGTGCGCGCGATATAGCTCCAGCGGGAAAAAGTTCGGCTCCAGATACAGCCCCTTTTCACTGGTGTGAATAGGCGCAATTACGTTCACCATCTGCGCGAGCGTCGCCATGGTGACCTTGTCACCCCAGCGCTCGAACAGATGCAACATCGAGGCCGTCCATAGGGCATCGCGCAGGTTGTACGGTTCTTCCAGCTTGGCTTTGACTTCACGGTGGCGTCCATCGCGGCGGCGGTACCAGACGTTCCACTCATCGAAGGCGATCTCGACACGCTTCTGGCGGAGCGGAAACTCGACGCTGCGCGGTTCGTGGCCGCGAATGCGCTCGGAGGCAATTTCAATGGCGCTATCGGCCAGGCGCAGTAAGTGTTCGGCGCGGCCTACCGACGCCAGCGTTTCATAATAATCGTCACTGCCGGTGTAAAAGTGGACCGAGAGATAATCCACGATTGCGCCCAACGTCTCGAGCACCGTGACATTCCACTGCGGATCGCCGGCGCCGCAGGCGATCAAATGGATCGAAGGGTCCACCCACTTCATCATCTTGGCCGCTTCGAGCGCGACCTTCGCGTAGTCTTCGGCGCTCTTATGGCCGGCCTGCCACGTGCCATAGATTTCGTTACCCAGCCCCCAATACTTCACGTTGTGCGGTTCGGCGTAGCCATGCTTGCGCCGCAGATTGGCGTAATGCGTGTCGCTTGCGCCGTTGCAGTACTCGACCCAATGGGCGGCTTCCTCGATGGTCCCGGTGCCCAGGTTGATGCAGAAGTAGGGCTCGGCACCGATGGCGCGGCAATACTCGATGCAGTCGTTGGTGCCGAAACGATTTGGCTCGATAGCAAACCAGGCCGTATCGAACCGCCGCGGCCGCTGGTCTTTGGGACCGACGCCGTCCTCCCAGTGATAAGACGAGACGAAGTTCCCGCCCGGCCAGCGCAGGACCGGAGGATGCAACCGTTTCACCGCCGCCAGCACGTCTTTGCGGAATCCGCGCTCATCGGAAAGGGGCGAGCCTTCCTCGTAAATGCCGCCATAGATGCAGCGGCCGAGGTGCTCGATGAACTGCCCGAAGATCATGGGGTTCACGCGCGCGATAACTTCGCCGGCATCGATGCGGACCCGCGTGATATCGGTGGCGGCGTGCTCCTGCTGTCCGCGCAGCAAGCCTGCGACCGGAAGAGCGGTTAACAGCGTTCTGCGGGTCATCATGAAACGCTCACCTCCGCAAGCGCCCGTGCCAGGACGTACGGCCCCTCCGGAATCACCGCCACCGTGGCGCCGGCCGGCAGGGATGACGCGAGCGCCGCAATCGCATCCGCCGCCGTGGCGAACGCCCGTCCCCAAAGCGACCCGTAATATTCGCGCGGCAATCCCGGCACGTAGAACAGGATTTCCACTTTTTCACTCACCAGCGCCAGTTTCTCGAGCTGCCATTGGTCGATGGCAACCGGAGCCGCGGCGATTCGGTTCATGAACTCGCGGTCCGACGGGCTCTCGCGCAGCATGCGTCTGAACTCCGGGGCGCCAGCGCCCTCCTCGCACGCAGCCAAAAGCAGAATCCTGCCGCCCGGCTTCACAATATGCGAAGCCGCCGTCACGCCCTTGATGGCCTGGTAAAACGTCAAGTCGAGGGGATAACCGGCCGACGTGGTGATCACCGCATCCACTGGCTCATCCAATGTTTCCAGCATCATCTCGGAGACGAATTCGACCCCGCGCCGGTGAGCCGTGACGGGATCCCCGGCGAAGACCCCACAGATTGGCCTGGAATTGCCCGATGACCCCGGCGCCCCGCGGCCCAGCGCTACGTCCACTATGAAATCGTGGCGCGCCATGCGGGCGATTTCCAGCAGTTCGCGGTGCAGAGGGTTATCTTCAATCGACCCCTCCACCGCGCGCGCGTCGCGCATGAACTTTGGACTGTGCAGCACCTTGATCGTTTCTTGCGCGGCCAGGCCGGGCGCGAGCAGCTTGCGCGCGCCGGAGTAACCCAGCATCAGGTGCGGCTCGATGAACCCAAGCGTTATGTGCAGATCCGCGGAAACGAACCGCTCATCGATGTAGACGGGCGTTCCGGACGCCGTCGCCCCAAGATGCCGGTGCTCGGCCAGAGCGCGGGCGTTGTGATTCACCACGCGGTAGCCGCCGGCTATTTCGTCACCGCAAATCTCGCGGATCTCGGCATCGGTGGCGGGCCGGTGGAGACCCGTCGCGATCAGTATTGTAATGCTTTGCCGCGGAATACCCGCGCGTTCGAGCCGGCTCAGCACTGGCGGCAGCACCAGGCGATTGGGCGCCGGCCGGGTGATGTCGCAGACCGAAATCGCCGCGCTTTGGCGCCCACGCGCCAACTCCGCCAGAGGCGCCGACGCAATCGGCGAATCGAGCGCCGCTTCGACCGCCGCCACGGCGTCAGCCAGGGGCCGCGCCGAGCGCGCCTCCAGAATTTGGTAGCGAAAACCTGGCAGAAGATCGACAATCAGCCCGGTTCTTCCAAAAGCGAAATCCACCCGCATAGCGAAAACGTACCATAACCAAGGTGGCTACAGATGGTCGCCGCCTTCGGAAGACAAATTGCAGCAGTAAGTAGCAGGAGGCTAGTCCGGTTATGTTGGTCGCAACAATTCTCGCGGGGATGGTCATTCTTTGCTTGTTCTTATCGATGCTCTCGTCGCCGCCCACAGTGGGCCGCTGAGACACTCGTGCGGACAAATTGACACAGGATTGACCCTTCACACGCCAAGTTGTCGGGCCGGCGTTTTCCTTCAGGTTCCACTCATCCGTTGATTGCCCTACTCTCCACCGTGCTCTATACTAATAACTTAGAGCAAAATGCCGAAAAGAACATTTCAACCGAATAGACGGCGGCGCGCCAAAACACACGGGTTTCTGACGCGCATGAAGACCGCCGATGGACGGGCCGTCATCTCTCGCCGCCGCGCCCGTGGACGCAAGAAGCTCACCGTCAGCTCCGAAAGGTAGTCGAATCGCAGGGTTCCCGAAAAGTGTTCGTATCTTACGCTCCAAAGACTTCCGGCGAGTGTATGACCACGGCTCCCGCTATTCGGGTCCGTTCTTCGCGGCTTTCTATGCCCGAGCGTCGGATGACGGCCGGCAAGCAGGCTCAGGTCCGAAGATGGGGTTCACAGTTCCGCGGTCGCTCGGTGGCGCCGTGGTGCGCAATCGAATCCGAAGGCGTGTCCGTGAGGCTGTACGCCTGCGGCTCGATCAATTAAGTCCGCAGTGGGAAATTGTATTCAATCCGCGCCGCGCGGCCATAGACTCGCCGCTCCCCGATCTGATTCGGGAGGTCGAGAAGCTCTTTCTCCGCTGCAACAATTCATGATCGCTTTGCTGCGCGGGTACAAGCGATTCGTGTCGCCCTGGCTACCCTCGGCTTGCCGCTACCATCCGACTTGCTCGGAGTACATGCGCGAGGCTGTTGAGCGGTATGGCGCGGGGCGCGGCGCCTGGATAGGTACCAAGCGCCTGGCGCGCTGCCATCCTTTCCATGAAGGCGGCGTGGACATGGTCCCATAAGCAACATCCCATGAGCAACGAAACCAACACCAACCAGCCCGGTCCAAAAAAAGAGCTGTCCATGGAACAGCGGCTGCTACTGGCGTTCGCGCTGATGGGCATCGTGCTGTTCGCCACGCCATACCTTTTCAAGACCCCTGAGCCTCCAAAGAAACCCGTTACAGGCGCGCAGACGAAGGGGACCGCTCCGGCCCAAGGGTCGCCGGCCCCGGCACCAGTATCCGCGCCGGCAAGAGCAGATTCGACGGTCAAGGGCAAAGCCGGAGGCGGCGCCGCTTCAAAAGTGGCCGCGGCACAAAAAATTGCGGCCGAACAGGAACAGACCTACACCGTCGAGACGGACCTTTATAGAGTCACGTTCTCCAATCGTGGGGCGGTGGTGCAGCAGTGGATCCTGAAAAAATACACCGATGATCACGGCAAGCCGCTTGCGCTCGTGAACGAGACCGCGGTGCCCAAGGTTGGCTATCCTTTCACGCTGGTCTTCGATCAGAAGAAGCCGGCCGTGGACGTCAACACGGCGCTGTTCGCCGCTAAACCCGCCGACAATGGTCTAGGCATCACATATGAGTATTCCGAAGGCGCGATCACGGCGCGGAAAACCTTCCGCTTCGAAAAAAACCGCTACATTACGCAGATTTCCACCGAGGTCACCGAAAACGGGACCCCT